>DATDHP010000451.1:0-27571 GCA_036521515.1 Vicinamibacterales bacterium | reverse complement strand
AGGGCTCGGCTCATCTGCCGCTATAGACGGCCGGGGACCACAAATGGTTGACGGAAACGTAACGGAATGGAGAAAAATCTAGCGACGCGGACCCGCGAGGGCCAGCGAACCGAGGAGCGCCACGCAATAGACGAAGGCGAGCACTGTCGCCGCCTGGCATGCCGCCGCGTAGATCCACCGCATCGTGGTCGGCTCGAGCATGGCGTTCCCCGTGTCGTTCTGCGGTGAGACTAACGTAGCATCTAGACAGTGTCAAGATTGCGCCGCGCATACCACCACGGCGACCTCCGCGCCACGCTGCTCGGCGAGGTGGAGGGGATCATCCGCGAGCAGGGCATCGGCGTCGTGTCGATCCGCGAGGTCGCACGACGCGCGCGCGTCTCGCATGCGGCACCAGCCCATCACTTCGGCAACAAGTCAGGGCTGCTGACTGCCTTCGCCGTACAAGGATACGAGCGGCTGGCCGAGATGGTTCAGGCCATGGTCGCCGCTGCACGTGCGACGTCGCCTCCTGACGTGCTCGCGGCGATGGGGCGCGCGTACGTGACCTTTGCCGTCGACAACCCTGAGCATTTCGGCGTGATGTTTCCCGGCGACTTGCTGGACCAGCAGGACCCCGCGTATATCACCGCCAGCGATCGCTGCTTTGGTCCGCTGGTCGACGTCGTGCGCCGCGCCGAGCAGGAGGGATATCTGATGGACGATCCCATGCTGGTGGCCGCCTCCGCCTGGTCGATCGTCCACGGACTGGCGTCACTGTGGCTGAGCGGACGCGTCCAGGCGCGCACCGGCGTCGTGGACGCCGACGCGATTGCAGATGCTGTCACGCGTCTCTTCGTTGACCGCGTAATGGGAAAGAAGCTTTGATTCACGCGCTTTCCACCGCCCCGAACCACGGAGGCACGGAGACACGGAGACGGAGACGTTCGAGCCAATGTTTCTCCGTGACTCCGTGACTCCGTGTCTGGCACCCCACCGCGCCAGCGCGACGGGGACCCCGCGCGTAGTGGCCCGTCGGTGCGAAAGACTCCAGGCTAATATCGAACGGCCCGCCGCGCGGGGTCTTGGGCGTGATCGAACTCGGCGGGGAATTCGTAGGTCGCCTCCTCGCCGTTCTGCTCGATGCGCACGCGCAGCACCATCGGGTGCGTTCCTTCCTGCAGCTGCGTGGCGTTGAGCAGCGTGACGGCCGCCTGGTAGGTCAGGCTGCTGCCCGGCTCGACCAGCAGCGGCGGCTCCAGCTCATACGTGCCGACGTTGTACGCCTCGTTGAAGCCGTCGAAATCGGGCTCGACGTGAATGCGCCTGATCGTCACCAGGTCGCGGCCGGTATTCGTCAATCCGAGGTTCACCCTGAACGGCATCCAGACCCTTACATCGTCGGCATATCCAGATACGTCCAGCACCTGCACGCGCAGCGGATCGCGCGGCACGAAGATCGCGTAACCGAGCGCGCCAAGCGCCACGAGGATGCATCCCGCCCAGATCGCCGCCCCTCGTGTCATCCGGAACATCGACACGCGACTCGCCGCCATCAGGTAGCATCTTAGCGAACGGAATCGAGGTGCTCAGCGACTTTCCCACGCAGATCGTGGACGAGGTGGCGCATCGGCCGTGGCCGATGCCGGATCGTCCGTGGCTCATGACGCAGAGCTGGCACGATCTGCTGTTCGCGCACTGGCCGGTCGACGTGCGCGCGCTGCGCGAGAGAGTTCCGCCCGGCTTCGAGCTCGATCTCTATGAGGGCCGGGCGTGGCTCGGCGTCGTGCCGTTCGACATGACCAACGTCGCGCCGCGCTTCGTCCCGGCGGTGCCCGGCCTCTCGGCGTTCCCGGAGCTGAACGTGCGGACCTACGTTCACGTCGGCGACAAACCCGGCGTCTACTTCTTCAGCCTCGACGCGGAGAGCTCCGTCGCCGTCGCGCTCGCGCGCGCGATGCTCAAGCTGCCCTACTACGTGGCATCGATGGATGTCTCGCGCCAGGACGCGTGGGTGGACTACTGGAGCGAACGGCACGCCGATGACGCCGCAGCGCCCGCGGAATTCGAAGGCAAGTATCGCCCGATCGGTCCGGTCCAGCGGGCGATGGCCGGATCGCTCGAGTACTTCCTCACCGAGCGGTACTGCCTCTACAACGTGGACGACCAGCTCAACGCGTATCGCCTCGAAATCCACCATCCTCCCTGGCAGCTGCAGGTCGCGGAAGCCGAGATCGCGGTGAACACCATGGCCGACGCTGCCGGCATCCGCCTGCCGTCGATGGCGCCGCTGCTGCACTTTTCGAAGCGACAGGACACGGTCGCCTGGGCGCCGGAGCGGCTCTAGTCGGCTGGCGGCGGGCAGCCGGCAGCGGGCAGTAATGCTATTCGTAGAGGCGGGCCTTCAGGCCCGCCTGCCCGGGCCGACCTGAAGGTCGGCCTCCACGAACACCACTCCAACTACTGTTCGGCCACGCACGAAAAGTTCGCGGCGTCATTCGTGTCGCCAGTGCCGTCGTACTTCGCGACCTGGCCGAAGGGGCACAGCGGACGAGTGCGAACGACGGTGCCGTTGACGACCTTGGACGCGATGATTCGCGCCGGCTTCTTCCCCTGCTCGACCCACTGCTCGATCGCCGCCATCCTGTCGAAGGCGTCGGGACCGGGCCCTCCGTCACAGTGGTAGACGCCAGGGAGCATGAACAGGGCGATGCCGTCTTCGGCCTGCTTCCCGACGGTCTGCAGGACATTGCGGTAGTAGGTGATGCTGTTCTGCGGTGTGACCTGCGGGTCGGCCCACCCGTGCCACATCAACAGCCTGCCGCCGCGATCGAAGAACGGCTTCAGGTTGGCGTTCCGCGAGGCGAGCAGTCCCGCGTCCTGCCTGTCCGCGAGCTCGACATCCGTTTCTACGATCCGACATTGATCGCGGCCGGCACGGCGGCGCGGGCAATCTCGGCGGCATCGGCGAGCGACCAGACGCTCCTGCACACCTCGATGAGCCGGCTGGTCCCGGTGGCCGGCAGGATGCCGTCCGCAAGTCCGCGAAACTTCGCTTCGAGCGCCGAATCCGCCATCGGCCGCGTCTTGCTGCCAATCGCATGCTCGACAAAGGTCTCGAACACGCGCCCGTCCCGCAGGCGGATGGTGACGCGCGCCTGGTCTTCGTGAATGCCGGGGCGCGCGGTCGCGCTCACCGCGTCGCGCAGCGCCACGACGGCGGGATCGCGCACGCACGCGTCGCTGTACTCGCGCTCGCCGGCGGCGCCATGGATGATCGCGACCGCGGCGGAGTGGTAGACGCTGAACTTGCCTTCAAGACCGGCGCGCGGCGTCCGCTTGCCCGTCAATTCCAGCACGAGCGGGTGCACGGCGATGTCGATCCTTTCGATCTGATCGGCGCGCAGCCGGTGCTCGTTGCGCAGCTGGATACATCCGTCGATGGTTGGATGAATCACGATGCCGCAGGCAAACGGCTTGTAGGTATTGTCGACGATCTCCCACGTCTCGCCGAGCCGGGTCGTGATCTCGTCGTAATTGCGGGAGGTGGCCAGCACGTTGGCGAAACCGCGCGGCGCTTCGAGGCCCTGGTTCGAGCTGGTGAAGTTGCTGCGGGCGAGCAGGGCGGCGAGGAGCCCGTTGCGCGCGGCGTTTCCCGGATGGAACGGCTTGCACATCGTGCCGAACATCTCGCGCAGGCCAGACGACTGGGTCGCGGCAATGCCGAGCGCCCACGTCATCTGCTGCCCGTTCAACCCGAGCAGCCGTCCCGCGGCGGCTGCCGCCCCGAACACGCCCGCCGTGCCGGTGATGTGCCAGCCGACATCATAGTGGGATGGATACACCGCGTTGCCGATGCGGCACTCTGCCTCGACGCCCAGGATGAACGCGTGGAGGAACTCCCGTCCGCTGACCGGCTGCCGCTCGGCCAGCGCGAGAATGGCCGATGCCACGGGTCCGCTCGGGTGGATGACCGTCCGCAGATGGGTGTCGTCGAAATCGAACGTGTGCGAGGTGATCCCGTTCATCAGCGCGGCCAGCATGATGTCGAGGCGATCGCCCCTGCCGAGCACCGAGGCTTCGCGCGGTCCCGAAAACGGCGCGAGAGCGGCGAGCGCGCGTTCGACTGTCTGGTGCCGCGATCCTCCGACCGCACAGCCGACCCAGTTGAGGAGCGAGCGCGTCGCTTCGCGCCGCACGGCGTCGGGCAGCTGTTCTGGCCGATGGGAGACGACGAATCGCGCGAGCGTGGCCGTGGGCGTCAATGTGCGGGAATCGCTCGATTCCATGTCGAGGAAGGTATATAGCACGCTTTCAATGCACGTGTGAGGCGCTCCCGCTCTTCGCCGGCAGACGATACCGGGCGAACACGTGAAAGGAGACGGGCGACCCGTAGGATTCCTCGAGGTTGGCCGGCACGAGGTAACCCGTGACGTCCGCCCCGATCCCGAACGAGCCGCCCCGTCCGCGCCATACGTCCCGCAGGTATCCGACGGTGAGCGCGCCAATCTGCGACTGGCGGTGCCGGTGGAAGGCCCCACGGTGAAAGCCGACATCGAGGATGTCCTTCGCGACCGACTCGATGCGCGTGTAGACGATGTCACCGACGGTCGCGTGCAGCGTGGCTTCGAAGAGATAGGCCTCGAGATTGCCGTGGACCTCACGCTTCTGTCCGAATGCCGCGAGCCACGCCAGCCGTCCTCCCGTCCGGCCGATCGAGGCCGTGAGTTTCTTCGCGTCGAACGGCGTCACCGCCTCGGGCTCTTTCAGGTAGGCGCCCGAGATCTGCGCCGACCATGCACCACGTATCCACGAGACGCGCACGGCCGCGGAGTCGAGGGCGCCGAGGTCGAGATCGGTCCTGTTGCTGTCGGGCTCGCGTCCGCGGAACCACGATCCTTCGAACCGCCACGCGCCCGCCTCCAGTCCGCCGCGCACGACACCGGGCGTGATGTGCGATGAATCGAGATGGTGATGGGAGAGCGGCGCGGGCGGGATTTCGGCCGCCGACGGCCGGTGCATGAAGACGGGCGGTCCAAGAGTTGGCGTGCCCACCAGATCCACGCCTGCCCGCAGCGTCACGCGCCGCAGCGGACGCCGGTACTCGGCGCCCAGGCCCATCACGAGATCGTGCGGGTGCTGGTAGTCGATGATCGGCGCGCCGCGAAACATCTCGCCCGTCTGGAAGACCTGTGGCGAGCCGATATCGCGCATGGTGAACGGCTCGAACGAGAACATCGACGCGAGCCGGAGCGTCCCGCGGGCGATCGGCCGCTCGCCGCTCGCGGTGATCCAGTTCTGCGACTCCCAGGCGCTGAAGTCCGTGAACTTGCGGAGCTGGTAGTTGAAGCCGAAGAACACGCGTCCGTCGGTTGTCCACTGCCAACCCGCCGGGACGGGCGTCGGAGCGGGCTGTCCTGTCGCCGTCTGCGCCGCGATGTCGCAGGGCGCCAGGGCCGCCAGGACCAGAATCACGAATCGCCAGTCACGAATCACGATTCACCGGATGATGATGGTGCCGTTCATGGTGGCCAAGGGGACGCTGTGATCGTGGTACTCGCACGTGCGCGCGACGGGAAACGGGGCCGTCGCCCGCCGCTGGCCGCGGGTGAGAAAGCCGACCGCGTCGATCTCGCGGCAGTCGGGATGCGCAGGGTCCGGACCGCCAGCGATGTCATGCTGGATGACGTCGTCGTTGACGAACGTCACGCGATCGCCGATGGCGATCGTCAACTCCTTCGGGCTCACCCCGCTGCTGGTGATCGTGATGATCGCGGGCACCGCCGGGGCGGAAGGTGCCGTCGGCGAGGAAGCGGCGCCGCAGCCGGCCAGGAGAGTCAGGCCGGCGGAAATCAGTGTCGTGAGCAGTAACCGGTGGCTCATCATGATGCCTAATCCGGATGCGCGGTACCAGCGCGCTGGATGTTCATTGTGCATTGGGTCCGTGCATTATCCCATCGCAAGCACCGGCGTGAGCAACGAGCCGCACGCAACGAAGGCGCGACGATCCGCCGGGAGCCCGGAGCCCGATGCGCGCACATCAGGATGACGTTGAAAAATGTCTGCCGGTCGGCCGACAATTCCCGTCGCCGGGTGCGCATGCTCCTGCCCACGACGCTCGTCGGCTCGTATCCGCAGCCCGACTGGCTGATCGACCGCGAAAGGCTGGCGGCGGCCATGCCGCCGCGGGTCCGCCTGCAGACGCTCTGGCGGGTTGCACCCGACCTGCTCGAGCAGGCGCAGGACGATGCGACCGCGCTGGCGATCTGGGACCAGGAGCGCGCCGGCATCGACATCGTGACCGACGGGGAGATCCGGCGCGAGAGCTATTCGAACCGCTTTGCGACGGCGCTCGAAGGGGTAGACCTCGACCGTGCCGGGACGACCGTCAGCCGAAGCGGTCAGGTCGTCGCCGTCCCCCGCATCGTGGACCGTATCCGGAGGCGGCATCCTGTCGAAGCCGGCGATGTCCGCTTCCTGAGAGCCCGCACCGGCCGGCGCATCAAGATGACCGTTCCGGGACCGTTCACCATGGCCCAGCAGGCGCAGAACGATTTCTACGCGAGCGAGGCCGACATGGCGCTCGACTACGCGGCGGCCGTGAACGAGGAGGTGAAGGATCTCTTTGCCGCGGGCGCTGACGTGGTTCAGCTCGACGAGCCGTATATGCAGGCGCGGCCCGACGAGGCGCGGGAGTACGGCGTCGCGGCGCTCAATCGCGCGCTGGAAGGCGTGACGGGCACGACCGCCGTGCACGTCTGCTTCGGGTACGGCGCCCTGGTGAAGGGCCGGCCGCGGAATGGCTATTCGTTCCTCGCCGAGCTCGCTGAGACTCCGGTCGGCCAGATCTCGATCGAGACCGCGCAATGCGGCCTTGATTGTTCGGTGCTCGAGCAGCTCGGTGGCAAGACCATCATCCTCGGCGTGCTGGACCTGTCAACGGCCGACGTCGAGCCGCCCGAGGTCGTGGCGGCGCGCGTCCGCCGGGCGCTGCCTCATGTCGGCGCCGAGCGGCTCGTGCTCGCGCCCGATTGCGGGATGAAGTACCTGCCGCGGGCGTCGGCGTTCGCCAAGCTCGTGGCGCTCGTCGAGGGCGCACGGATTGTCCGCGAAGAGCTGGATGGCGCGCGCGCGATTCCGAGAGCGTCAGCGCAACCACCGCGAGTATCAGCAGGAGCGTTGAAGTAGGAGGATACCAATGGCAAGTCTCGTCAAGGGCATTCATCACATCACGGTCTGCGGAAGCGGTGCCCAGGAGGATGTCGACTTCTTCACGAAGGTCGTTGGCCAGCGCCTGATCAAGCAGACCGTGCTGTTCGATGGCCGCTACGCGCATTACCACCTGTACTACGCGAACGCGAATGCGGAAGTCGGATCGGTGATGACCAGCTTCCCCTACAAGCGCGTTCCGGGGCGCGCCGGGTCGGGACAGATTCAGGCGACCGCCTATGTGGTGCCCAAGGGTTCGCTGCCGTTCTGGATCGAGCACTTGAAGCGGCACAATGTCGAGAACAGCGGTATCCAGGAACGGTTCGGCGAGAAGTACATCCGCTTCTGCCATCCTTCGGGTCTGCTGCTCGAAGTCGTCGAGAATCGGGCGGACGTACGGACCGGGTGGACGACGAAGGAGATCAGCGCGGACGTTGCGAACCGCGGCTTCTACGGGCCGGTCCTGTCGATCCGCGAGCTGGCAGAGCAGGAGCGCTTCCTCACTGACGCACTCGGTTTCAAGAAGACCGGCTCCGATGGCGCGTATCACCGGTTCGAGGTCGCCGGGGGAGGCCCGACGCGCACGATCATCCTCCACCACGAGCCGCAAAAGAACCAGGGCAGCTGGGGCTTTGGCGCCGGAACGGGGCACCACATCGCGCTCGAAGTCGACTCCGACGAGCAGCTCGCGGAGCAGAAGACGCTCTACGAGGAGCTGGGCTACACCGACTGTTCCGAGATCAAGGACCGCAACTACTTCCATTCGATCTATACCCGCTCGCCCGGCGGCGTGCTGACGGAATGCGCAGCGACCGCGGAAGGCGGCTTCACGCGCGACGAAGCGTGGGAGGCGCTCGGGAGCAGCCTGCTGCTGCCGCCCTGGTTCGAGCATCAGCGCGGCGAGATCGTGAAGATGCTCGAGCCGATCACCGTGCCCGAGGAGAACCAGCCGACGGCGGCGGGTCTGGCGGCTCGCTCGGCGGCCGTCTCGCGCAGCGGCGGATCGACGGTTGCGACGGCGCGGTCGGGCGCCGTGCCGGCGGCGTCGCAGCGGCGCGACGCGACCTTCATCGGCGGGGACAGGTGAGACCAGACCTGGCATGGAGCGTGTGTGGCGCGGACCCTTCGGGTCCGCGAGGCGGGCCGTCAAGGCCCGCCCCACATGAGTCGTAATGCAACGTGCGCTGGAGCAGGCGGTATGCGGCACACAACACGGACGACCACTCTGTTGATCGTCTTCGCGATCGCGTTGGCCGTCAGCGCGTCGCACGCTCGGCAGGAGTTCGCGGGCGCCGTCAGGGACGCGTCCCGGGACAGTTCTCCCGATCTGACGGGTATCTGGCAGATGCGGCTCCACGAAGACTTCACCGAGCGCATTCCCGGGCCCGCGCTTGGCGACTACCTTGGCCTGCCGATCAACGACTCGGCGCGCCGGTGGGCGGAAAGCTGGGATCCATCGCGGATCACGCTGCCGGAGGAGCAGTGCCGCGTGCACACCTCGCCGTACATCCACCGCGGGCCGCTGAACATGCGGATCTGGTCCGAGAAGGACCCGAAGACGCAGCAGATCCAGGCAATCAAGATCTACATCAGCACGTACGAGCAGACGCGGACCATCTGGATGGACGGCCGGCCGCATCCCGGTCCGAACGCCGCCCATACCTGGATGGGCTTCTCGACGGGCAGGTGGGAAGGCGACATGCTCACCGTGACGACGACGCACATCAAGCAGAACTGGCATCGCCGTAACGGCCTTCCGCAAAGCGACCGTACGACGATGACCGATCGCTTCATCCGCACCGGCGACGTGCTGACGCACATCACGGTCACCGTCGATCCGGTGTGGCTGACCGAGCCGCTGGTGAAGAGCCAGAACTTCGTGATCAGCCCGCGCGAGCTGCCGGAGACCAACTGGTTGTGGGTCTGCCAGCCAGTTGTCGAAATCGCCGGCCGGCCCGACGGCGAGGTCCCCGCCTACCTCCCGGGAGAGAACCCGTTTCTCGACGAGTTTCGCAAGCGGCACGGCCTCCCCGAAGCCGCCACGCGCGGCGGCGCGGAGACGATGTATCCCGAGTTTGCTTCCAAGTTGAAGTCGAGCCGATGACGAGGCGTGAGCAGACCGTTGTTTCGCGCGCGCTGCGCGCGCTGACGGTAGTCGCGGCCGTCGCCGCCGGCGCGCTGGCCGCGATCGGTGGCAGCGCGGCCGCGCAGCAACCCGATTTCGCGAGCGTTCTGGTGGACGCCCAGCACGTGAAGGGCAACGTGCACATGCTCGTCGGCGCAGGCGGCAACGTGACCGTGCAGGCCGGCAGCGAAGGCGTGCTGGTGGTGGACACGCAGTTTGCGGGCATGAGCGAGAAGCTGCTCGCCGAGATCCGCAAGATTTCCGACAGACCGATCCGCTACGTCGTGAACACGCACGTGCACGGGGATCACATCGGCGGCAACGAGAACTTCGCCCGGGCCGGCCGCACGCGCGCCGGCGGCAACGTCGTCGGCAATATCGGCGCGTCAGCCACGGCGACCGCCGCGGTCGTGGCGCACGAGAACGTGATGAAGCGCATGAGCAGGCCGGCGCCCGGCCAGCCTGCCATCCCGTTTGCCGCGTGGCCGACCGACACGTTCTTCACCACGCAGAAGGACTTCCTCTTCAACGACGAGGCGGTCCAGTTGATCCACGTGCCGAACGCACACACCGACGGCGATATCGTCGTCTTCTTCCGACGGTCGGACGTGCTCGCAACCGGAGACCTGTTCATCACGACCGGCTACCCGTTCATCGATCGCGCGAATGGCGGCAGCATCAACGGCTATATCCAGGGGCTGAACAGGATCATCGAGATCACCGTACCGAGCAACGTCAACGAGGGCGGCACGATGGTCGTCCCCGGCCACGGGCGACTCTGCGACGAGATGGACGTCGTCGAGTACCGGGACGCGATCACCATCGTCCGCGATCGCGTCCAGTCCATGGTGAAGAAGGGGATGACGCTGGAGCAGGTACGCGCGGCGCGGCCAACGGTCGACTTCGATCCGCGCTACGGCGCCGACAGCGGGTTCTGGACGACCGCCCAGTTCATCGAGGCGGTGTATCGCGATCTGGGCGGCGCACCCGGCCCTGCCGGGAGGACGCAGTGACGGCGCGGGGCCTGTCCGCAGCCGTCGGCATGGTCCTCATGCTGGGTGCCGGCTTCATCCAGTCTGGCTTTGCTCAGGGGCGGACCGGCGGCCCAGTGCAGGTGCCGCCGTCGCCGCGGACTGGTGCCCCGGTCGATCTCACCGGCACCTGGGTCTCGGTCGTGACCGAGGACTGGCGCTGGCGCATGGTGACGCCGCCGAAGGGTGATTTCACCAGCGTGCCGCTCAACCCGGCGGGCCGGAAGATCGCCGAGAGCTGGGATCCGGCGACCGATGGATCCTGCCGCGCGTATGGCGCCGCCGCCGTGATGCGCATGCCGGGCCGCATTCGCATCTCCTGGGACAGTGACATCACGCTCAGAGTCGAGACCGACGCCGGGCAACAGACGCGCCTATTCAACTTCGACGCGGCGCGCCGCCCCGGCCCTCCGTCGCTGCAGGGCCACTCGACCGCGGCTTGGGAGCGTCCGCCGGCCGGGCGCGGCGCTCCGCTGGCCGTCTCGTGGGCGCCGCTGAAAGTGGTCACGCGGAACCTGACCGGCGGGTGGCTGCGGAGGAATGGCGTGCCGTACAGCGCCGGCGCGACCGTCACGGAGTATTACCTGTTCCACCGCAACCCGGACGCCGTCGACCGGGTGACCATCACGACCATTGTCGAGGATCCCGCATATCTGGAGCAGCCGTTCATCACCAGCTCCGACTTCAGGAAGGAAGCTGACGACTCGAGGTGGAACCCGATTCCCTGTAAGGGCTAGTCCTACGCGGGGGCTGGAGCCCCCGCGCTACGTACTCTGTGGATGGACTCGTAGAGCGGGGGCTTCAGCCCCCGCGGACTCGGTCTGCGGTTTTCGGTCTTCACGTGGAGGACCCATGTCCATGTTGCACGTGTTCAGGACCGTGCTCGTCGCCGTGACGATGAGCGCCGTCATTGGCGGAATCGTGTTCGCACAGGTACCCACGGGGCAAATCAGCGGCCGGGTGACGGACCCGTCCGGAGGCGTGCTGCCCGGCGTGGACGTCACCGTGACGCAGACCGAGACCGGCCTGGTTCGATCGGTGGTGAGCAACGACGCCGGTCAGTTCGCGCTGCCCAGGCTGCCGGCGGGCCCGTACCGGCTCGAGGCGACGCTCCAGGGCTTTCGCACGTTCGCCCAGGAAGGCATCACGGTGCAGGTCAACGCCAACCTGGTCGTCGACGCGGTGTTGACGCTCGGCGATCTCAGCGAGACCGTGACGGTCTCCGCGCGTCCGACAGAGATCGCGGTCGAGACGCGCAGCATGGGCGTCGGCACACTGTTCGAGCGCGAGCGCATTCAGGAATTGCCGTTGCCAGCCCGCAACGCAGGGACCCTGATTACGCTCGCCGGTGCTGCGGTGCAGGTGGATCAGTCTCCGAGCTGGGGAATGGCAACCGGTGTAAACATCGCTGCGGCCGGCGGCCAGCGGTTCGGCGTCGCATATGTCCTCGACGGCGCGGAGCATACCAACAGGTTCGATCAGACGGGAATGCCCATGCCGTTTCCGGGTTCACTGGACGAGTTCCGGGTGAGCACCAGCTCGCAGGAAGCGGGGACGGGACGAGCCTCCGGTGCCTCGGTCAACGCGATTACCAGGTCGGGCACCAACGAGTTTCACGGCGACCTGTTCTGGTTCGGGCGTGACGCGGCCTTCAACGCCCGGAAAGCCGATGCCACGAGGGATGACGGCTTGAAGCGGAACCAACCGGGCTTCACCATTGGCGGACCGATCCTCTCGAGCAGGCTGTTCTTCTTCACGGGGTACCTGAGCACGATCGTGGACCAGGAGCCATCCGACACCCTGTCGATCGTGCCGACGCAGGCGATGCTGAACGGCGACTGGACCGCATTCAACCAGTGCCACCGTCCGACCTGGCGCGACACGGATTTCGCCGATGGCTTCGTCGATCCCGCCCGCTACAGCGCCGCTGCGCGGCGGCTCGCCGCGCGGCTGCCGGCGGCGGAGAACCCGTGCGGCGAGGTCCGCTGGGGCGACCCGATCGAGCGGCACGACAAGCAGCTCGTCGTGCGCCTCGACTTCCAGCAGACACAGAACCACACCATCTTCGGCCGTTACATGGGCACGGCCCACGACCAGGGCGTGCCGTTCGAGCAGAATGCCGGGAACCTGCTGAGCAGCATGTCCAGCGGCTTCAGCGATCGGCACGACTCGATCGTGATGGGGAATACGCTCGTGATCGGTTCGAACATGGTGAACGCGGTCCGCTTCGCGTACAACCATCTCGGCGTCAACAAGGCGGGCGCGCGGTTCTTCAGCCCCGATGAGGTCGGCATCGCCCAGTGGACCTCGGTCCCCGGTCACTTCGTGCTGAACGTGCCCGCCCACTTTCAGATCGGCTCCGGGCCGACGGCCAAGCGGGAGATGCGCCAGAATCAGTACCAGATCGGCAACGACTTCAGCGTGACGCGGGGCGCGCACCAGCTTGGCGTGGGTGGCATCTGGGGACGGGCCGATGTCGTGTCGCTCGCGCACACCCGCGGCGTGGGCGGCATCACGTTCTCGGCGAACAGCACGGGCAACACGCTCGCCGACTTCATGCTCGGCCGCGTCACGGAGATGCGGCAGTCGATGCCGAGCACGTTGAGCCCGTCACAGCATTACGTCGCGCTCTACGCGCAGGACACCTGGAGAGCCACTCCGAAGCTGACGCTGAACCTCGGCGTACGGTGGGAGCCGTTCCTGCCGATGGTCTGGCAGGAGAACGAGTACGGCGGCATCCGCGTGTACAACTTCAGCGTGGAGCGCTTCAAGGCCGGCCAGAAGAGCGTGGTGTTCCCGAACGCGCCGGCAGGCTTCACCTATCCCAGCCAGAACGCCGACGGATCGGGACCGGCGGACTTCGAGGGGCATTCGGCGATCTCGTCCAAATGGAACAAGCTCGCGCCGCGCGTCGGCGCCGCCTGGGATCCGACGGGAGAGGGCCGCACGTCGCTGCGGGCGAACTACGGGATCGCGTACGACGTCATCGAGCTGCAGTCGCTCCTCAACTCCAACAACGTCTCGCCATGGGCAGCCGACATCATCCACCGGGACAGCACGCTGGACAATCCGTGGCTGGGGCTTCCGGGAGGCAACCCGTTCCCCTTCGACTGGCGCACCAACCCGCTGTTTGCGCCGAGCTCGGTCTTCATCCCGTTCGGCGCGGACCTGGACATGAGCTACGTGCACTCGTGGAACCTCGGTGTCCAGCAGCAGATCGCGGACCGCTGGCTCGTCTCGGCGACCTACCTTGGCAGCAGGAGCGAGAAGCTGTGGAACACGACAGCGGTGAACCCCTCGCTCGTCCTCAGCCCGCAGACCCATCCGGCCTTGTTTACCGGGCCGAACACGTGCGTGCTCGAAGGCGTGAGCTTCACGCCGTGCAATCAGACGGGCAACATCAACCAGCGGCGGGAGCTGCGGCTCTGGGCGGCGCAGAACAGTCCGGCGCTGCTCAACGATGCGCGGCTGTTCGCCAACATCGACGAGTACCGATCCGACAGCACGGCGAACTACAAGGGCCTGCTGACGTCGGTGCGCGGCGAGATCGCCAACGTGAACCTGAACGCCAACTACACGCTGTCCAAGTGCATGAGCGATCGCGTCAACGTGGGGGTGTCGAATCCCAACCAGACGTTCCACGTGGGCCGCGACCACGCGCGCTGCCTGTCCGACCGGCGGCACATCTTCAACCTGACGGGCGTGGCGTCGGCGCCCGAGTTCGAGCGCCCGGCGCTGCGTGCCATCGCATCCAACTGGAAGCTGGCGATGATCTACCGGTGGTCCTCGGGCCGGCCGCTGACGATCACGGCCGGCGCCGATCGGGCACTGACCGGGCTTGCCGGCCAGGCAGCGGACCGCGTGCTCGAGGACGTCTATCAGGACACGTCGGGCAAGCTCGGTTCGCAATACCTGAACCGGGGCGCGTTCGCTCTTCCGGCCCTGGGGACCTACGGCAGCGCGGGCTTGTTCTCGATAGACGGGTTCGGCGAGTGGGGCCTGGACGCCGCACTGTCGCGTGTCTTTCAGCTGCCTGGAACCCATCGCATCGAGGCGCGGATCGAGGCGTTCAACCTGCCCAACGCGGTCCGGCCGTTCAGCCCCAGCATCACCGCCAACCCGCTGCTGATGACGCCAAGCCAGGAGGTGAACTTCAGCAGCGCGACGTTCGGCCGCGTGACGGCCGTCCAGGAGCCGCGGATCCTTCAGTTCGCGGTGAAGTACGTGTTCTAAGAGCGGTCTGCGGTCTCCGGTCTACGGTCCTTCACAAGGCCCCGAACCGTGGACCGAGGATCACCGTAGACTGGAGACCGAAGACCGAAGACTACGGTGTCCCGCCGTAAGCTTTCATCGCCGCCTTCTGGGTCGTTTCCGCCGACTCCTGCGGCTGCAGCGTCGATCTGAGGAACAGCAGGCTGGTGGCTGTCTGATCGGCCGCGAGCTGCGCACGCGACATGTCGGCCAGACTCAGAGTCTGGACCGCGGCGGGGGCGGGTGTGTCCCAGCCGGCGGCGGCCGCAACGTCAGCGCTGAGGCGTTCGAACGTCGACGCGAGTGCCCTGGCCAGGTCGGCGTCGTCATTGAGCGCATTGAGGGCGTTGACGAGCTCTTCCTCGCTCACCGACAGGCCGACTTCATCACCGTCGTCGCTCACCTGCAGACCGCGGATGCCGTGGTCGCGCAGGAGCCCGACGAACGTGTCGAGCGCCTCCTCCAGTTCCTCGCTCGCGAACCCGCCAAGCGCCTCGTTCAGCCCGGTGACGGCGGCAGACGCCTTCCCGGCAACGTCTATGGAGTTCGACGTCGTCGAGCTGCCGGTACGTATCGTGATGCTACTGGAGCGACCAGAGGAGCCGACGTAGGTTCCTGCCGAGATCCCGAGCGTTGCGAGCACGCCGGATGTGTCGGCAAGCGTCAGCGAGCCGCCTGATTCGGACCAGATATTGATGCCGCCGCTGTCCTGGTTGACGGAGGCGGCCAGACCTGCAAGCCCGTTGATGGCGTCGACGAGACCGTTAATCGTCGTGGTCGCAGGGTCAATCGCGATCGCCTGCCCGTTGATGGTCAACGTGCCCGCCGTCACTCCCGAGTACTCAGGAAGGTCGCCGATCGCGGTGGTGAACGACGAGTAGCCGACCGTGGACACCGAGCTCGCTGCGCCGGCGAGCTTTACCGCCGCGAGGAACCCCGACGTGTCTCCGCCCACCGTAATCGGACTGCTGCTGCTCGAGGTCAGCGTCACGAGCTCGGTTGCGCTGTCGTAGGTGGCGGTCACGCCGGCGGCCGACGCCGTGATCTTTGCCAGCACCGAGTTGATGCTGTCGTCCTTCTTCACGCTGATCGACACGCCGTTCACGGTGAAGCTGCCCTGGTCCACCGACACACCGGCGTCGAACATCGGCGCGTTCGCTCCCGTGCCATTGAAGGCGGCGTCGGGGTTGGCCTCGTGGATCGCGGTGGTCGTCCCGGTCGCCACCTTGGCTGCGGCGAGGAAGCCGCTGGTGTCGTTCTGGAGCGTGATGAGGTCGCCGCTGCGCGTGAACACCAGCTTGTCGGTCGCTGCGTCATAGCTGGCGGTGACGCCTGCTCCTGCGTTGTTGACCCTGTCGATGATCGACGCGAGCGTATCGGTGTCCTTGTTGACCGAGATGGACACGCCGTTCAGGGTGAACGAGCCGGTGGTCACCGAGGCGAATTGCGTGGTCTTCGAGAGGATCTGCCGGTCGTCGCGGATGTTGCCGCGGACCGTGTTGATTGTGCTCAGGTTCGCCTTCGCCAGGAAGCCGGTCGTATCGTTGGAGACGGCGATCAAATCTTCGCTGTTGGCGGTGCCGACGAAGTCAATTTTGTTGGTGGACGAGTCGAAGCTGGCGGTGACGCCTGCGCCAGAGCTGTTGATTCTTGC
Source organism: Vicinamibacterales bacterium (assembly GCA_036521515.1). Lineage (GTDB taxonomy): Bacteria > Acidobacteriota > Vicinamibacteria > Vicinamibacterales > UBA2999 > Gp6-AA40. The sequence goes on along the minus strand of DATDHP010000451.1, from coordinate 11,322 downwards.
GAGGACCGTATCGAGCGTGTCGGTGTCCTTGTCGATCGAGATCGTGACACCGTTAATCTGGAAAGATCCGGACTGGACGGTGCCGAACCGCGACGTGTCCTTCAAGAGCCGCTCATCGTCGCGGAAGTTGCCCTTCACCGTGCTGGCGCCGTCCAGCCGTGTGGCCTTCAGAAAGTTGGACGTATCGTTGGTGAGCTGGACGTCCTGGTCGGAGTTCGAGTTCGTGACGAGCGTGATCTTGTCGCCGCTGAGGGAGGCGCTCACGCCGGCGCCGGAGCTGTTGATCCGCGAGATGACCGAGTTGATGCTGTCGTCGGCGTAAACGTCGATCGTCGTCCCGTTGACCTTGAACGACCCGGACGTCACTTGCGCGTTGTTGTCGAACTGCGGCCGCAGCGCCGGGTTGGCGTTGTTGAACTTGGCGTTGGCGTCGACACTGATCGGCGTCCTCGTAATCGTCACGGTCGACGTGTGGTCCTTCTTGAGGTCGCCGGCGGAGAAAGAAATCGACAGTCCGATGTCGTCGCCAAGGTAGACCTGGTCGCCGGGCTTGATGGTGCCATGGAAGCTGAAGACGAGTTCGCCTGTCTGGTCTTTCACCTCGAACTCGACGTCGGCGGCACCGAGGAGCGGCAGGCCGCCCAGCGTGGCGTTCCTCTTGAGCTTCACGGTAAGCGCCGTCGCGTCGTCGGCCTTGCCGACGCCAGTGAACGTGCCGCTGAGCGTCCCCGTGCTTGACGAGGTATTCGCGCCAAGCCCGAATGTCAGACTGCTCGAATCGTGCGTGCCGGAGGTCGCCGTGTTCATCTCCGCCCTGGAGATCTTCGTCGAGACTGCGCCAACCACGTCGAGGCCGAGGTTTCCGTTCGACGAGAGTCGCGATGCTGCCTCTGGGGACGTCACGTCGAGGCCAATCGCGGTCTGCGATTGGCGGGTGATCCCGCCTTGCAAGGAGTTGACTTCGTCCGATGACTGCAGGACGCCGTAGTGGACCTCGAACGGATCGACGCGCGCACTCACGCCGTCGACGAGCGCCGCCGCCGACCGTGTGCTGGACGACGTCGCCGTGTAAACCGGCTTCGTCTCGCGGGCGAACAGGCCGAACGCGCCGCGCAGGGCATCAGACGCCGCCTGGAACCGGCTGCGCGCCTTGTCGGACGTCTCCAGCGACGCCGAGCTCATCTTGAGTGCCACCGCGCTGATCGGGCTGTCGGCCACCGCCGTCAGCCTGTCAGCGCCGGGATCCCTGCGGAACGCCCCTTCCCACGCCTTCCCGACACCGAAAAGCTCGAACATTGGCACGCTGGATACCCTCGTTCACAGGGCTAATCGGCAGCGGTCCCTTGAACTTGAGCGGACTCCAGCGCTTTTTCCCGCAAATAGAGAAACATGGGGAGCCCAAGTGAGACGCCCACGGCAAGATTGGCAACGATGGGCGCCCAGAGGCGCCTGGCTTTCACGCGCCTGCCGTCCACTGCAACGAATACCCACAGCACGATCGACGACACGACCACGTCGAGGGCAAAGAAGCCGCTGACCGGATTCGCAAACATCTGGTCGATGAAAAGCCGCACGTCGAGGCCGTGCTCCTGAAGGAACGGGAGGAACTGTGCACAGGGCATGACCGTGCCGATGACGGCAAGAGAAAGGTAGATCGTCTGTGGATTCATGACTGCTCCTGTCCAACCCTGACTGCCATGTGGCTTCCGGCTCCAGCCGGAAGATCGTGTGTACCGCGCTGACCTTCCGCCTGAAGGCGGAAGCCACAGCTCACGGTGTGTGCGCGCGGATGGCAGCGAGGAACTGCTCCCCGAGGTCGTCGGCCTTCCGGGCGCCGACACCCTTGACGCTGAGCAGCGCGTTGATCGAGTGCGGCCGGAGCCGCGCCATTTCGCGCAGCGTCGCGTCGTGAAAGATGACGTACGGCGGCACGCCGCGGGCGCGCGCGATCTCCAGGCGCACGGCACGCAGGCGCTCGAACAGGCCCCGATCGACGTCCTGCCACGATTCGGCCTCGGCGCGTGATTGCACTCGCGGCTCGTCCTTGCGCGGCGTGCGTTGGCGCACCAGCGCCAGGCCGGGCATGCTCGACTCGTCCTTCAACAGCCCCAGACCGCGTGCCGTCAGGGCCAGCACCGGATAGGTGTCGCCCGTCTGCCGCAACAGGCCGAGGCCAATGAGCTGCTCGATGTACCCCCGCACTTCGGCCACCGAGGCATCGGGCAGCAGGTTGAACGTGCTCAGCTTGTCGTGTCCCCGGGCAACGACCTGCTCGCTCGCGTGTCCGCGCAGGACGGCCGAGACGTGCGCGGCGCCGAAACGCTGGCCGACGCGCGCCACGCACGACAGGATCTTGCGCGCCGTGACGACGGGGTTGGAGGACGATTCCAGCTCGTCGAGGCAGAAGTCGCAGGCGCCGCAGCCCTGCTTCGGGTAGCGGTCTCCGAAGTACTCGGCGAGGTAGCGATGACGGCATCCGACGCTGGTCGCGTAGCGTTCCATCTGACGCAGCAGGTTCTGGTTGCCGTCGGTGAGCTCGCCGTTGCGCTCGAGCATCAGGCGCCACTTCATGAAGTCGGCTGACGACGAGATCAGCAGGCATTCCGCCTCGAGGCCGTCACGTCCGGCCCGTCCCGATTCCTGCTGGTAGTGTTCGAGCGAACGCGGGGCGCCGGCATGGACGACGAAGCGGACGTTGGAGCGATCGATGCCCATGCCGAAGGCGACGGTGGCGGCGATGACGTCCACGCGCTCGCTCAGGAATGCATCCTGGTGCGCCTTGCGTTGTGCGTCCGAGAGGCCGGCGTGATATGGCAGGGCCGGAATGCCGATGCCGGTCAGCCAGTCAGCCAGCGCATCGACCTCTTTCCTCGAGAGACAGTAGATGATGCCCGCCTCGCCGCGATGGCGGCCGAGCACCTCCTGCAGCTGGCGCTTCAGCGTGGCCCGGGGCAGCACGCGATAGAGGAGATTGGGCCGGTCGAACGACCCGACGAACTCGACCGGATCGTTCTGCGCGAGCTGGGCGGCGATGTCGCGCCTGACGCGTGCGGTGGCCGTCGCGGTGTAGGCGTGGAGGCCGACGCCCGGAAACAGCTGCCGCAGCCGCGCCAGCTGGCGATATTCCGGCCTGAAGTCATGCCCCCAGTGGCTGATGCAATGCGCTTCATCGACCGCCACGAAGCTGACGCGGCACGTGGACAACAGCGAGAGGAAGCCTTCGCTGCCGTCGCCCACGAGCCGCTCCGGCGAGACATACAGCAGACGGTATCGTCCCGCGCGCAGGCCCGCGATGACCGCGGCCTTTTCGTCGGCGCCGAGGGAGCTGTTGTACAACGCCGCCGGGACACCGTTGCCGACGAGGGTGTCGACCTGATCCTTCATCAGGGAGATCAGCGGAGAAATGACCAGCGCGAGCCCCGGCTGCACCACGGCCGGCGCCTGGAAGCAGAGAGACTTGCCGCCGCCCGTTGGAAGAACGACGAGCGAATCGCGGCCGGCGAGGACCGCTTCCATCGCATCGCGCTGGAGCGGTCGAAAGGCGGTGTAGCCCCAATAGCGCGCGAGCGCGTCCTCGAGGTCCGATGTACTCATCGCGCCACCGGCGCCAACTGTACCATCGTCGAACCAGCGGAACGAACCCGCCGCCATCCCCGATCCCCCATTCGGGTGATGCGCCCGACGCCGACTCCACCGACCATGTACCCATGCCTGCGCAGGTTTACTCGATGCCCGAGGATCGCGACCTGCTCGACGCCTACTCGCGTGCCGTTGTGGGCGCGGTCGAGAGGGTCGGTCCAGCGGTTGTGAAGATCGACGTGGCGCGCGGGTCGGGATCGGGCGTCATCTTCACGCCGGACGGCTTCATCCTGACCAACAGCCACGTGGTCGGGAAAGGCACCGGCATCAACGTGACGATGTCCACCGGGAAGACGCTGCGCGGGGAGCTCGTCGGGCGCGACCAGCACAACGACCTCGCGGTTGTGCGCATCGATGGAGGCGTACTGCCCTGGGCGACCGTGGGTGACTCGCGGCGCGTGCGCGTGGGCCAGATCGCCATCGCCCTCGGCAACCCGTTCGGGCTCCAGCACTCGGTAACGGCCGGCATCGTCAGCGCCGTGGGGCGATCGTTCCGCACGGCATCGGGCCGCATGATTGACGACATCATCCAGACCGACGCCGCGCTCAATCCCGGGAATTCCGGCGGTCCGCTGATTACAACGCGAGGTGACGTGATCGGGATCAACCTCGCCACCATCATGCCCGCACAGGGCCTGTGCTTCGCGATCGCCAGCCATACGGTCCGGACAGTCACGTCGCGCCTGATGCGTCGCCCGGCGGCGTGACGTGTGGCTTCCGCCTTCAGGCGGAAGATCCCGGCAACCGGGGAATTTACATACAATTCCCCGATGAGAGATCGGCTCATCGCATCGACGATCGTCACGATCGTCGTGCTCCTTGTTGTCGCGTTCCAGCCGGCCACCATTGCCGGGCAGTCGCCCGCATCCGGCCAGGCGATCCCCCGGGCGCCCGACGGCAACCCGGACTTGTCAGGGATCTGGCAGGTGCTCAATTCGGCGGCGTGGGACATCCAGGACCATCAGGCGCAGGTTTTTCCTGGCCTCCCCGCGAGGTTCGCCATGCCAGGCGGGCAAGGGGTCGTCGAAGGCAGCGAGCTTCCGTACCAGCCCTGGGCGCTCGCGAAGAAGGAGGCGAACTACCAGCAGCGCGCGACGGCGGATCCCGAGGCCCAGTGTTATCTGCCGGGCGTTCCCCGCATCACGTACATGGGCTACCCGTTCCAGATCGTGCAGACCGCGCGGCGCGTCACGATGCTCTACGAGTTCGTCCACGCGTTCCGCAACATCCCGATCGACAGCAGGCATCCCGAGGGCCCGCTCGAGTTCTGGCTCGGCGATTCACGCGGGCGCTGGGAGGGCGATACGTTCGTGGTCGACGTGGTCCACTTCACGGACCAGACATGGTTCGACCGCTCCGGCAACTTCCACAGCGAGCAGCTGCATGTGGTCGAGCGCTACACGCCGGTGAGCCGCGACCACATCACCTATGAGGTCACCATCGACGATCCGAAGGTGTTCACCCGGCCCTGGAAGATGAGCATGCCGCTCTATCGCCGCCAGGAGCGGACCATCCAGCTGCTCGAGTTCGAGTGCTACGCGTTGACGTTCGAGAAGCCAGCGTCTTGAGGCGGGCCTCTGCGTGCGATGGACCACGAAGTACGACGGCCACGAAGCACACGAAGACGGACGGCGTAGCCACAAAGGGTGCCGCGTGTGGGCACTGCTAGAGCGTGACAATCCCCTCGCGCACGGCGCGGCGGACGGCGTCGGTGCGGTTGGCGGCGCCGAGCTTGGCCATCACCGACGCGACGTGAAACTTGACGGTCTGGTCGCTGATCCGCAGGCGCTCGGCGATGGCGCGGTTCGAGAGGCCTTCGGCCAGGCCCTCGAGGACGTCGAGCTCGCGCGCGGTGAGCGCCTCGTGATACGCGTCCTGGTCGTCCGCATCCGCCTGGCCGGCGATGAGGATGCCATCGGCATCGAGCCCGGATCGGCGCGCCGCCCCCACCGTGGCGAACTCAGCGACGATGTCGACGGGCGTGCCGTTGATCCGGCTCCGCAGGCGCGCGCGCGCGGCTTGAGAGCCCGCCAGGATGATGCGCATGTTCAATCGTGATTCGTGATTCACCACAGCACCGTCACGAAACACAATCACGAATCACAAATCACCAATCACGAATGCTGAGGCCGTTCTCCGACGGTCACACTCAGATCGACGCTGTTCCGGCCCCGGAGGATGCGCACTGGTACGGCGCGGCCCACTCGATCCCCTGCGAGCAGGTCCAGCAGGTCTTCCGGCGACTCGACAGGCTTGCCGTCGAACGCCAGCATCGCATCCCCGACCAGCACGCCGGCCGCCGCCGCCGGACTGCCGCCGGTGACCGCCACGACGAGCAGCGCCGTCTCCTGGCCGTCCTCGGTGCGCTGGCCTTCCGGCAGGTTGACCGGCTGGCCGGCGATGCCAAGATACCCGCGTTTCAGCCGTCCGTGCTCGAGTACGGACGCAGCCGTCTTCAGCGCGATCGATGCCGGGATGACGACGCCGAGGCCGCGGATTTCCGCGGCGGTGGCAATCCCCGTCAGGCGGCCTTCGACGTCCACGAACGCGCCGCCGGCGAACCCGCCGTGCATTGGGGCGGTGGTCCGCAGCACTTCCGCAATCGCGCGGCGGCGGCCCGTGCGCAGCGGCCCGCCGATCACCGACACGATGCCCACGCTCGCGGTGAGCGCGTTGCTCCACGATCGCGCCAGCGCCAGAGCGAGCTGACCCACGCGCGGCGACTCGCCCGAAGGCGCAAGCGCGGGAAGATCGAGCCCCTCCGCACGGAGGAGTGCGAGCGACGATGCGGGGTCCCACCCGACGAGCTCGGCGTCGAGGGCGCCACCGTCGGGGCGGCGTATGCGAAGTCCTTCCTCGCGCCCCAGCGCGCGCGTGGTCGTGAGCACGATGTTGTCCTGGTAGACGACACCGCTCGCGGGCCGGCGATGTCCCTGGACCTGGACGACGGAAGCGCCGGCGCGGGCGACGGCGTCGGCCATCTGGTTGGAGAGCTGCGTCAACATGCCGTGATCGTCGCAGAGAGCGGACCCCGCTGCATCACCCGAACGGGGAGTAGACGAAGTGAAGGCCTCAGGGCCTCAGGCCTCCTCTCGATCAGGCCCGTCTGGCGACGATCCGGATGCCGCCCAGACTGCCAGACGCGAAGAGCCGTGCGACGGTTGAGAAAAACGCCTCGAGACGTTCGGCAGTCGCGGCGCCGTGGATGCGTACCTCGCGGTCGCGACCGCGGGTGAATGCGGCCGCGCGTCCCTGGCAGAACGCGGCCCAGCTTCCCGTCATGTCGGTCGTTTCGAGCTCGACGAAGCCGGCGCCGTGCAGGTCGGCCTCGTACTCGCGGACGCCCGTCATCGTGACGCCATACAGGGCGTGTCGCACGGCCTCGGCGTCGCGCTTCGCGAACGGCGCGCGGACCACGAGGTCCTCGATATACATGCGGCCACCAGGCCGGATCGCCTGCGCGAGGCGCGCGGCCAGGCGGGGTCGTCTCGGGATGTGGTGGAGCGCGAGCCAGCTCACGGCCGCGTCGAACCCGCCGTCCGGGAACGGATATGTCAACGCATCGCCGCGGACATGGGTCACGTGCGTGTCGAGGCGGCAACGGCGTGTCAACGTGCGCGCGAGCTCGTGCAGCTCTTCCTGCAATTCGAGCGCGGTCACGTGGCAGCCAACCGTGTGCGCGAGATAGCGCGCCGCACCGCCCAGGCCCGATCCGACCTCGAGCACGCGGCTCCCGCGGCCCAGGCCGACGATCCCGGCGGCGGCACGAACCGCGTCCACGCCATGGTAGTGAAACTGGTCGAACGGGAAGAGCTGGTCTGGGGTGAGTGGTTCATCGGGACCGATGCCCAGTTCGGCCAGCTCGTTGTTGATGCGATGAACATCGACGTACAGCGGCATCGACGTGATGCGCCAGCCCCCATCCAACGCCCTGAGCATGAAGCTCCTGAATCGTACCACAGCGACTCTCACCACCGGACACGACTGTGAACAGAATTTGTAGGATTCCATTCCGGCTCGGACAGGTTTGTCGGTTCGGCACCGGCGCGGGTCAAGAAACGCGGGCAAATTCGCGCGTTTCCCGGATGACCAGTGGAATAGCGTTTGCTCAGTCGATGGCATTTCCCCGAGGTGACGTATGCCGTCGATTGCCGCGCGAAACTGGAGCGAGCCTTCTGAGCTGTCCGCAGAAGACCTCAAGCAGATGGTGGCCCGGCTCGACGCCGAGCGCCAGCGCCTGCTGGAGGAGAACGCACACCTCCGTTTCGAGCTGAAGGAACGCTACGGGTTCTCGAACCTGGTCGGCACCAGCGGCCCGATGCGACAGATCCACGAGCAGGTCGGGCAGGTGGCGCGGGCGAATACGACGGTGCTGCTGCGCGGTGAATCCGGAACCGGCAAGGAATTGCTGGCCCACGCCATCCACTACAACTCCGCGCGTGCCAAGCGCCCGTTCGTGAAGGTGAGTTGTGCGGCGCTGCCACAGGATCTCATCGAGTCGGAGCTGTTCGGGTACGAGAAAGGCGCGTTCACCGGCGCGAACGGTGCCCGGAAGGGGCGCTTCGAAGCGGCGAACGGCGGCACGCTGTTCCTGGACGAGATCGGCGAGCTGAGCCCGATGACGCAGGTCAAGCTGCTGCGCGTGCTCCAGGAACGGGAGTTCGAGCGCGTCGGCGGAACCGACAGCATCAAGGTCGACATCCGGCTCGTCGCCGCGACGAACAAGGATCTCGAGAAGGCCGTCGCCGGCGGCGATTTCCGCGATGACCTGTACCACCGCATCAACGTGTTCACGATTTTCGTGCCGCCGCTCCGCGACCGGAGGTCGGACATCCTGCTGCTCGCCGACCACTTCCTGGAAAAGTTCGCGCGCGAGCACGGCAAACAGGTCCGCCGGATCTCGACCCCGGCCATCGACATGCTCGCCAGCTATCACTGGCCGGGCAACGTCCGTGAGCTGGCCAACGTCATCGAGCGCGCCGTGGTGGTGTGCGATGCGAGCGTCATTCACGGGCACCATCTGCCGCCGACGCTGCAGACGGCGGAAGCTTCGGGGACAATGCAGACGCTGACGTTGCAGGAGACGCTCGAGGCGGTCGAGCGGGACGCGTTGCAGGATGCGTTGAAGAGCGCGCGCGGCAGCCGCGCCAAGGCTGCGCGCCTGTTGGGGGCGACCGAGCGCGTGTTCAACTATCGCGTCCGCAAGTACGGGATCGACTGGAGGCGATTCAAATCGTAGTTTGCGTCAACTCCCAACTCCCAACCTGCAACGGCCGCGGGGGCTGAAGCCCCCGCTCTACGAAAACACGCATCCGTGGTGGCGTAGCGCGGGGGCTTCAGCCCCCGCGGAGTACAATTCGCCCGTGTCCGGCGGGAGTGAACAGGTTGCCGTCTCGCGCTTCGTCGAGTTCACCCGCTCCGAGTGGGCACGACTGCGGCTGTCGACGCCACTTCCGCTCTCCGAGCCGCAGCTCCGCGCGCTCGTGGGCCTCAACGAGTGGATGTCGCTCGACGAGGTCGCCGCCATCTACCTGCCGCTCTCGCGGCTCTTGAACCTGTACGTCGGAGCGACGCAGCGCCTGCACGAGGCGACCGGCACGTTCCTCGGGGCGGGCAGCCCGCGGATGCCGTACGTGATTGGCGTCGCCGGCAGCGTGGCGGTAGGGAAGAGCACCATGTCCCGCATCCTGCAGGCGTTGCTCGCGCACTGGCCGAGCCACCCGCAGGTGGACCTGGTGACCACCGACGGCTTCCTGCTTCCCCAGCGCGTGCTCGAGGCGCGCGGCATCGTGCACCGGAAGGGATTCCCGGAGAGCTACGACGTGCGGAAGCTCGTTCGCTTTCTGGCGGACGTGAAATCGGGTGTCCCCGAGGTGGCCGCGCCCGTGTACTCGCACCTCGCCTACGACATCGTGCCCGGCGAGGAGCAGATCGTCCGGCAGCCAGACATCGTGATCGTCGAGGGGCTCAACGTGCTGCAGACCGGGAGCGGCAGGGCTGGCAGGCCCGGAGGGATGTTCGTGTCGGACTTCTTCGACTTCTCGATCTACGTGGACGCACACGAAGCAGACGTCGAACAGTGGTACATCGAGCGCTTCCAGACGCTTCGCGAGACGGTCTTCAAGAACCCGTCGTCCTACTTTCACCGCTACGCCGCGCTCTCGCCGGAAGAAGCCGGGGACACGGCCCGCCGGATCTGGCACACGATCAACCTCGTGAACCTGCGGGAGAATGTGCTGCCGACACGCGAGCGCGCGCACCTGATCCTGGAGAAGGGGCGCGATCACGCCGTGCGCCGCGTGAAGTTGCGGAAGCTGTGACAGGCCGCGGAGGCGCGGGGACGCGGAAGCCCGAACAACCATTCGACCTCCGCGTCGCCGCGTCTGGCACCCCACCGCGCAGGCGTGCGCGGCGGGGACCCCGCTCTCCGCGGCTCGTGGTTCAAGTGCGCTGTCGTGTGATCCACTTCAGCGCGAACCACGCCTGCGCGGCGACGACGCCCGCACCGATGAGGTGGTCGATGACGCTGCGCCCTGCTGGAGCGAACGCGGTAACGGGTGTCGGCGCCAAAGCGGTCGGCGCAGGCCCCAACGTGCCAGTCGGTGCCGGCGTCGGTGCGCCGGGCTCCTTGTCCGGTGGAGTCGGACCGACTGCGTTCTTGACCTCTTCTGCGCTCGGCGGCTTCTCGCCGCGCTGGCGCCGCTTCGCAACCCATTTGCGCATCGCCGCCGAACCGATCCTGCGCTTCTGGCCAGGGACTTTCTCGCCCTCGTCCTTGCCGTACGGGGATGCGTGCTCGATCTCCGCGTTCATCTCGGCACCGATCAGGATCGCCAGCCCCGAGAGGTAGAACCAGAGCAGCAGCACCATCACGCCGCCAATCGCCCCGTAGGTTTCGACATAGGCGCCCATGTTGGCGACGTAGTACTTGAAGCCAAGAGAGGCCATCAACCAGACGGTTGTCGCGAATACCGACCCGGGCGTGAGCCAGATCCACTCCTGCTCGACATCGGGCGCGAAGTAGTAGATCACGGCGATGCCGGTGCTGGCGAGCGCGAACACGAGCGGCCACTGCAGGATCTTCCAGCTCCATTCGAACACGGGTCCGAGCGCCGCGCTGCGGTCGGCAATCAACTCCGCCACCCGCGGACCCACCAGAACGAGCGCAAACGAGACCAGGATGAACAGCGCGACGCCGATGGTCAGGGCAATCGCGAAGAGGCGGACTTTCCACCACGGGCGCCCTTCTTCCACGTCGTACGCCCTGTTCAGTGTGTCGATGACCGCGGTCATCGCCGCCGAGCTGCTCCAGAGGGCCGCGAGCATGCCGAGGGTGAGGAGCCCGGTCTGCTCGCCTTCGGAGATCTTCTTGATCTGGTCCGTGATGATCGTCAGGACTTCCGGCGGGACGAAGCCGCTGAGTGTCCTGAACATGTCGTCGATCAGCGTGGTGATGGGGAAGTAGCTCGCCAGCGCAAGAAGGAACAGCAGGGCAGGGAACAGCGCGAAGAAGAAGTAGTACGCAAGTTGCGCCGCCATTCCGAGGCAGTTGTCCTCCCAGAACGCTTCCCTGAACGTCCGCCTGAAGATCTCCTTCCAGGAGAGCGGTACCTTCAGGTATGCCAGCAACACGGCCATGGATCTACCGCTGCTCCATCAGTGCGCGCGCCGGCCGGCTGGCGT
>DATDHP010000450.1:0-1924 GCA_036521515.1 Vicinamibacterales bacterium | reverse complement strand
CGACACATCGCACAGGCATTCGGACCCGAGCCTTTTTCACGCCTGTCCGCAGATGCTCGTTCGGCATGGCACCCTCCAGCCGGTGATCTGTCGCTCTTCCCTCGGAGTAGCCGCTCGTGAGCGTTGCGCTTGAGCTGTACGCGGACGTGTCGGACTGGGAGCAGGCGGAACGCGTAGCGGAAGCGACAGCGTCGTCCGGCCACGTCGCCGTCGTCGCCGGACGACGCAGGCGCTGGGGACGGCCGCTCCCGCCGAGCGGGAAGTCACGGCGCACGAGCTCGCCGACCTCATCGAGCAGTCGCGGCTGGACCGCAGGACGCTCTACCGCGTTCGCTAGCCTCGCCATTTCACCTGCCACGCGCCAAAGTCAGCCCAAGGGATTAGTGCACGCCACGGTGTGCACCCCTGGCAAAGTCAGGCGAGGCCGGCGATTTTCGGCACGAGGTCGGCGGGCCTCGGCAGCGTCGCGATCTCGTCGGCCACCTCGGAGGCGGCCCGGCCCAGCCCCGGGTCGGTGAGCAGGCGGTCGATCAGCGCCGCGTCCACCTGATCCGGCTCCGAACGCAGACCGAGCCCGCGCCGCGCCACGGCGTCCGCGTTCATGTACTGGTCGGCGCCGTGCGGCAGCACGAGCTGCGTGACTCCGGCGTCGATCGCGGTCAGCGTCGAGCCGGCCCCGCCGTGGTGCACCAGCGCCGCGCAGGTCGGCAGCAGCGCGGACAGCGGCACCCACCCGGCCGCCCGCACGTTGTCCGGCAGTTCTCCCAGTGGCGACGGGTCCGCGTCGCCGAGGGCGAGTACGAACTCGGCGTCCAGATGCCGTGCCACGTCGACGAGTTTGGTCAACGACGTGAGCGCGCCGACCTGGGTCAGCACCGTGCCGAGTGTCACCGCGACGCGCGGGCGCGCGGGCCGTTCGAGCACCCACTCGGGCAGCACGCCGCCTCCGTTGTACGGCACGTACCGCATCGGCCAGCCGCGCACCGGCCGGTCGACCATGCTCGGCGGCGCCACGTCGATCGACTCGCGCACCTCGGGAAACCCTTGCACGCCATGCCGTTCGCGTTCCTCGACCATCTTCTTGAAGATCGCCTCGGTCATCGACGCCTCGTCGGCGAACCCGAAGCCGTGCGACACGGCCGGCACGCCGAGCTTCGCGGCGACCAGCGGCCCGGTGCCCTCCATCGACGAGTACACGACCACGTCCGGCCGCCACGATTCGGCCGCCGACACGGTCAGGTCCACCGACACGCCGGACAACTTGGCGAAGATCGCGCCGACGAACTCCAACCCCTTCTCGGTGTCGACGTCCGTGCTGTAGTCGAACTCCTCGGGTTGCTCGCTGGCCGCCTGCTGGAACACCGCGCCGATGTCGACACCCGGCGCGGTGTCCACGACGTGCAGGCCGGCGTTCGCGGCCTCCTTGCCGCCCGCGGTCGCCACCAGCACCTCGTGGCCGGCGGCACGCAGCGCGTGTGCTAGGGAGATCGTCGGGAACACATGGCCAAGACCGGGGGAGGTCGCGAAGAGTGCGCGCACGATTCCCATTTAACACGCGCCGTCGATGCGCGCCATGCCGCGCGATCCTATGAGGCCGGGCTGGAACCTTGCGTCAACGCGATCTCGACCCTCGCCACTCGTCCCCGCTGTGTGCGGAAAACGCGGTTCCGCTCCCGGGCCCGGGCGAGCGAACGTCGCCGAGCGAGACGTCTGCGCCGCGAGAACTCGGTCCAGCATGCGTGATAACACCGGCGCCGCCGGCGAGCATTCGCGGCGTAGAGCGGCGGGGATGAGCTGCGCATGCGTACAACGCCTGTTGTCGGCGCCCTCAGGCCGCGGCGCTGCGGCGCTCGTCGAGCGCCGCACCGAGCTCGGCGAGGGAGACGCCGAGCGCGTCGGCAATCCTGGCGACCTTGGTCAACCC
>DATDHP010000449.1:0-4779 GCA_036521515.1 Vicinamibacterales bacterium | reverse complement strand
GTTCTGGCCAGCGCTGGTGCCCCCGCCACTAAAGAGTTCGCCCCCTCGATCCGCCGGAGCGGCGCCATTCTCGTGGACAACTCAAGCGCGTTCCGCATGGATCCCACTGTGCCGCTCGTCGTGCCCGAAGTGAACCCGGAGACGCTGGCCGGCCACAACGGTATAATCGCGAACCCAAACTGCGTCGCGATCATTCCTCACCGTCGCCGTCGCCCCGATCCATCACGCCGTTGGCGTGCGGCGCATTGTCGTCTCCACGTATCAGTCGGCCAGCGGCGCCGGCCTTGCCGCGATGGAAGAACTGCAGTTGCAGGCGCGCGAGATCCTCGACGGCAAGGAGCCGACGCCGACGGCGCTGCCGCATCCGATCGCCTTCAACGTCTTCTCGCACAATACCGCCATCGGCCCCGAGGGATATAACGGCGAAGAGATGAAGGTGATGATGGAAGCGCGCAAGATTCTATCGGAGCCCGAGTTGGCGATCACCGCCACGTGCGTGCGCGTACCGGTGCTGCGCGCGCACACCGAGTCCATCAACCTCACGCTGAAGCGGCCCCTCTCGCCGCAGCGGGCGCGTGCGCTGCTCGCCGAAGCGCCCGGCGTCGAGATCGTCGACGACCGCGTGAAGAACCTCTTTCCGATGCCGAAGATCGCCACCGGGCGCGACGCCGTTTACGTCGGCCGGATTCGGCGTGATCTATCGCAGCCCGAGGGAATGGGACTCGACCTCTTCGTCTGCGGCGATCAGCTTCGGAAAGGCGCGGCGCTCAATGCCGTGCAGATCGCCGAGATGCTCGTCGGCGCCGGCGAGGGGCAAACTGCGTCCAGGTAGATCTTTCACGCGAGCACCATCCGCATCGGGATCAACCGTCGCTTGAACGGGTCCAACACCAGGCCGAGGCTCTCCAGCGTTGTCGCCCCCAGCAGCGGCTCGTCGCCTTCTTCACCAAAGATGACCGGGGCCGGGCCGAGACTGCCGTCGATCTCAAAGTACGCATCGCCAACCAGTCGCGTGACCGTCGTGCCATCGGCCAGAGAAAACGTGACTTTCCGATACGGGCGGAGGCCCAGCTTCCGCAGCGTCCGGGCAGGCACCAGGCTGTAGACCGCGCCAGAATCGACCAGGAAGGTCACCCGCGCCTTCCGCTTTGAACCGCGGCTGGGTCGCACCGTCAGGACTTGAGTGGTCAGGCCCATGACCATCCCATCATAACAATCGACCCCACGCCCATAGCGCTGTCACGGTCGCGCCCCCACGCGGTGTCGAGCCGGGGCCGTGAAGATTACATCGCGCTCCCGGGCTCCACGATGCGCTTTCCTGAAAGGAGGCCTCAGCGCTGGGGACCTGAGTCCGCCGCCAGCGTCGTGCCCTCCCGCGCCGCCAGGCGGCGATCGGGGACGTCCCGTCTCGTGCCACGCCGGTCGTGTCCACTTCGCCGGTCACGATCGATCCCCCAGAGGATCCAGCCGCTCGACATCAGCTCTTCGGCGAGCCACACGTGGAAGCCCTCCATCGAGGCCTCGCCGTCGAACGTGTGGCGCTTCTGCGTGGGTCCCGGCCCGTAAATCAGGAGCACGAAATCCTCCGGGCGCAGGATCCAGACGGTCTCTTCACCCTTGACGAACAGCCAGGATGCGGGTGCGTGGAGCCGAGGCACGCGGACGTCTTGAACCATGACCATTGACTCACCCCGTGGCCGGATCTATTGGACCTCCAACAGAGCCGCACGGCCCCGGCCGGCACGACCCGCCAGGACGGTTGGACCGTCAACCAGGATGTTCCTTGTAGCCGCGAACGAGCCCACCGTCAATCGCGCACGCGGTCCTGAAGCACTCTGGCGGACACAGGCGTACACGAGCGCTCGTTCGCGCGGCCGTGGCGGGCCGTGGCCGCCGGGTGTGGAATGTCGAACGGTCGATGGGTCAACGAGACGGAGAAGCGGGGTCGATCGACTGATTGACCGATCGAACGATTTGACGATCGACGGGACGCTTCGATGGTCAGCTCATCGGAGCCTGACGCATCGATGTATCACTCCCGGTCATCGTCCGGGGCCTCGCTCACGACGAAGTCCGCCGCCTCCCACGTGAAGGGCGGCGCGGCCCGGCGTTCCTGCCCCTGCGGGCCGCCCGACGCCGGGTCCCGGCGATCCCAGTCGACCGTCACCGGCAAGTGCGCGGTATCGCGCTTCAATCGGTCAAAGCGGCGAAGAGCGCCCCGGCGAACCCAGAGCTGGATGCGCGCCGGGAGCGACGGGGTGGACCTGGTTTTGGGCGCCATAGTCGATATTATCGGCACGAACGGGGAAAAGGCCCACCGCCAGGCATACGCTCGGGGTGGACGAACCGTTGTCCCTCCTGAGACAGCCCGGCAAGGAGGCACCATGCAAGCCCGGCGCTCGGGTGATGCCCATGCCGTCACGGTTCGCCCGAGCGGGCTCACCGTGGGCTGCCGGGCCCCCACTGGCGGCCGTCGCCTCACCGGATGATATGCAGGCTCGGCGCGGTCAGTGACGGTAGCCCGGCCGCTGCCGCCGCGGCGTCGGGCACGTCGAACGACGCATTGATGATGGCGACCTGCCCTTCCCGCACCTCGACCGGATACCGCCGCTCACGGCGATCGATGTTGCGCACGAGGATCTCGCGCGTGCCGATCGGGACCGGCACGTCGCCGAGCGGCCCCTCGCCAATCAACTGGCCCTCGATCCAGACCTCCGCGCCGGGCCTCGTCTCGACACGGACCAGCCCGGACGGCAGCGACACCGTGTAGGACGTGATTTCGCCCGGCGTGATCCGGAGCGACGCCTGCCCGCGGTAGTTGAATCGCTGGTTGACGAGCTCGACGCTGTGCGTGCCGCTGGCCAGCATGATCTGTCCGTCGCTCGAGCCAATCCGCCGGCCCGCCAGGTAGACGTCGACGGGAATCCGCGAGGATACCGCGAGCAGGCCCGAGCCGCGTTCCTCCAGGGTCGGCGTCGGGGCGTTCGCCCGGCCGGCTTTCCTCGGGACGCGCCGTGGTGGCGCGGTGGTCGTTGCGGGACCGGGCGACGGTGAGCTCGCCGCCGCCATCTGCTCCGATTTCCACTGTCCCGTCCCGACACCCGGAATGCGTGCGAGGGTTGCGCGCATCGAGGGAGAGCTCCAGACGGTGCCTGCTCCCACGACGACGACGAGGGAGGCGACGGCCGACAGTATCCACGCCGGCCAACCCGGCGGGCGGGAGGCCCGGTTCTGCCACGGCACTCCGTGTCCCGCGGCTCGGAACTGGTCATCGCGCGGGCGCCAGACCGCCTGCTCGTGCGCACGACGCCGCTCCGCCTCGATTGAGCGGGCCGCACGGGCCTCGGCCTCGGCGGCACGCGCGGCCGCCGCTTCCGCGGCGCGCGTCGCGTCCTGGAGGGCGGCTCGTCGCACGGAGTCGGCTTCTGCCTGCGCCTGTGCGCGCACCCGCGCCAGTTCGGAGGCGAGCGCGCGCTCGGCTTCTTCTCGCACGTGCGCCAACTCCCTTTCGAGCGCCGCGCGCGCCTGAGCTTCCTGCGCGGCGCGGGCGGCGTTCGCCGAGCTGTCGGTCCGCTCGGCGGCGGCCCTCTCCGCCTGCACGGCGGCGCGCCGTGCCTCCTCGGCTTCGCGCCGCACCCGCGTCAATTCCGCGTCGAGCTTCTCGTCGGCATCGCGCCGCAGGCGCGCGACCTCGGTTTCGAGCGCGCTGGCCGCGGCCTCTTCTGCGGCCTTGCGCGCGTTCTCCGCGTCCGCCTCGAGTTTCTGTTGTGCCTCGCGACGGATGCGGTCGACCTCCGCTTCGCGGCCGCGCTCCACTTCCGTGCGCGCGCGCGCCAATTCCTCGGCAAGGGTCTGTTCGGCCTCCATGCGGACACGCGCGACTTCCGCCGCGAGCGCCTGGTCCGCCTCGCCACGCACGCGCGCCATTTCTGCTTCGACGGCAGCCTTGGCCTCGCGCGCCGCCGCATCCATGCGTTCCGCTGCGGCGTCCTCGGCCTGGGATGCCGCGCGGCGCGCCTGCTCGGCTTCGCGCCGTACGCGCGTCAACTCCGTTTCGAGTTTTTCGTCGGCCTCGCGCCGCAGACGCACGACCTCGGTTTCGAGCGCGCGCGCGGCTGCATCCTCGGCTTCGCGTCGTGCCTGTTCCGCGTCGGCCTCGAGTTTCTCCTGCGCCTCGTGCCGGATGCGCGCGACCTCGGCGTCGCGGCTGCGCGCGACCTCCTCGCGTGCGCGGCCGACCTCCTCCGCGAGCGTGCGCTCCGCCTCGGCGCGGATGCGGCCAACTTCGGCCTCCAGGGCGTTTCGTGTCTCGGCCTCGACCGCCGCTCGTGTCTCGCGCGCCGCTGCGTCGAGACGCTCCGCGGCATCGCCTTCGGCCCGTGCCGCCGCGCTGCGTGCCTCCTCGGCGTCGCGGCGGAGGCGAGCGAGCTCCGATTGCAGCTTCGCGTCCGCCTCCTGTTTGATTCGGAGGACCTCCGCGTCACGAGTGAGTTCGGCCTCTGCGCGCGCCTGGCGCAGCTCCTGCGCGAGCGTGCGCTCGGCTTCCGCCCGGATGCGCGCAACCTCCGCGGCGAGCGCCTCTCGCGTTTCGGCTTCGGCCGCGGCCCTGGCGCCTTCCGCCTGCGAGGCCGCGCTGCGTGCCTCCTCCGCCTCGCGCCGCACTCTCGCCAGCTCGAATTCGAGCTTTTCGTCGGCCTCGCGCTTGATGCGGGCGGCTTCTTCGGCCAGCGTCCGCTCCGCCTCGTCGCGTACTCGTGCGAGCTCCGCCTCACGCGCCGC
>DATDHP010000448.1:0-17605 GCA_036521515.1 Vicinamibacterales bacterium | reverse complement strand
CTGATTTCCTGAGGATTTGCGCGGATCGCGACCATGCCGTTCGCCACACGCCACGACATGCCGTGGCAGCGCTATCTGGCGGACGCGGAGCACCATGACCGCACGCCGCTGGAATGAGGACTTACCGCTCATGCAGAGCCGCACCCGTATGAGACCGCAGCTGCTACCAATCGTCCTTCTCGTCCTCGCGGCGGGATGTGGCACCGAACCACCGCCCACGAGCCAATCCCCGGCAGCGACTGGACAGCCGGCTGGCGCCTCGGGCGCCGACGCGCTGGCGTCATGGAACGACGGTCCCGCGAAGAAAGCGATCGTCGACTTCGTCGCCCGCGTCACGCGCGAGGGCGCACCGGATTTCGTGCCGATCGCCGAGCGGATTGCGGCCTTCGACAATGACGGCACCCTGTGGGGGGAGCAGCCCGTGTACACGCAGGTGGCGTTCGCGCTCGATCGGGTGAAGGCGCTGGCGCCACAACATCCGGAGTGGCAACACAAGCAACCGTTCAAAGGCGTGCTCGAGGGAGACGCGAAGGCAGTCGCAGCTGCCGGAGAGCGCGGTTCGCTCGAGATCGTGACCGCCACACACGCCGGGACCACGACCGAGGAATTCGAGGCCATTGTCAGAGACTGGATCGTTTCGGCGCGACATCCGAAAACACAGCGGCTCTACACCGAGATGGTGTACCAGCCCATGCTGGAGCTGCTCGCGTACCTGCGTGCGAACGGCTTCAAGACGTTCGTGGTGTCCGGCGGCGGCGTGGAATTCATGCGGCCATGGACCGAACGGGTCTACGGGATTCCTGCCGGGCAGGTCATCGGAAGCCGGGCCAAGGTGCGGTACGAGCTGCGCGCCGGCGTTCCCGTGCTGCTGCGGCTCCCGGAGATCGATCTCGTCGACGACAAGGCCGGCAAGCCCGTCGGAATCCACCAGGTCATCGGCCGTCGGCCGACCGCGGCATTCGGCAATTCTGACGGCGACTTCGAGATGCTCGAGTGGACGACATCAGGGCCGGGAGCGCGGTTCGGTCTGATCGTGCATCACACGGACGCCGCGCGGGAATGGGCGTATGACCGGACATCGCACATCGGTCAGCTGGTGCGCGGGTTGGATGAAGCGTCGAAGCGCGGATGGATCGTTGTCGACATGAAGCAGGACTGGAAGGTGATCTACCCCTTTCAGAAGTAAGGGCGCCAATCAGTGGCGGATTGCGGGAGGTGCCCCAGCGCGTGGCGCCCGGCAAGTCCGCAGGCGATCTGGGGTTGACGGCTGAGGCGCCGCTGACCGCGCGCGTGTTTGGCAGGTGAGGCACGTCTCGTTGCGTGTTAGGATGCCGCCGCACGGCATGAGAGGAGCACGATGATGAAGCGAAGCCTTGTCAACGCCCGCGCCGGCGCAGTCTTGACGATCGCGGCGGCGATCGCCGGTGCGCACTTCGCCGACGCGCAAACCCGTACGCCACCGCGCTATCAGGCCGACGTCAACTGGCCGAAGCCCCTGCCCAATCGCTGGGTCCTGGGAGGCCTGGGTGGACTCTGCGTCGACGCGCAGGGCCACGTGTTCATCCTGAACAGGCAGGACGTTCTCGAAAACGAGCTGAACACGGGACGACTCGCGCCTCCGATCATCGAGTTCGATCCGGAAGGCAACGTGGTCAATTCCTGGGGCGATCTGAAGCTCTTCGATCCCAGGCTCCACTCCTGCCACGTGGACAAGGACAACAACATCTGGATCGCCAGCGCCCCCTCCGGCATGGTGCAGAAATACACCCACGACGGCAGCAAGCTGCTGCTGCAGATCGGCAAGAAAGGCGTCGTGGATTCCTCCGATGGAACGGCCAAGGGCAAACCTCTCAATTCGAACGCGGCGATCTTCTTCATGCCATCGAGCATCCATGTCGATCGGCAGAATGGAGAGGTGTACGTGTCCGACGGAGAAGGGGCGGGCGGCAATCGCCGTATCGCCGTCATGGATTCGAGTGGAAAGTTCTTACGCCAGTGGCAGCCCGAGGGGATGGAGACAGTACATTGCATGACCATCGGCAATGATGGTCTCGTCTACGTCTGTAACCGCAACGGCTCGAAGATCCAGGTCTACGACAAGACGGGTGTCCTCAAGCGGACTATTCAAGTGCCGTGGACACCGGTGACGCCGCCGAACGACGGTGCGGTGAGACCGTTTGGCGGCTCTACCGTGGCGATCGACTTCTCGCCCGACCAGAACCTGATCTTCGTGATCAACCAGAACAACGCCCAGATCGAAATCATCGATCGCGCGAGCGGCAAGATCATCGGCAATTTCGGCCGTTCCGGAAACTTCCCCGGGCAGTTCAACCAACCGCACGGGATCGCCGTGGACGCGAAGGGCAACATCTACATCGCCGAGAACCGCGGCAGGCGGGTACACAAGTTCACGGTCGCAACGCGGTAGCCGAACGCACCGAGGGACGAATGAGCTGCCCGCACGTGCACGGGGAACATTGCGGAGGTCACGTGCCGGCAGCTCTCACAAGTCACGTTACGCGGCCGCGCCATGCTGAAACACGTCATCGCGTCGGGCGCAGCAGCCCTCCTGTTGCTCGCAGGGCCGCCAGCGCAAGCGGGCCAGCCACGCTCTGCGAACTACAGGTTTACGACAGTTCTCGACAGCCTGCGAGATGGTCTCGAGCCCACGCGCTGTGCGGCCGTCGACGCGCGCGGAACGGTCGCCGTGCAGGTGCACGATCCCGCGCTCGACATCAACAAGCTCGTGACGAAGCGCGGCGCCCGCGATGCGCCGGTGGTCGTCGCGCACACCGAGCGCGTCGCGGACTATCCAACGTCGTGCGACAACGGGATCACCCAGATCACGTCGAACCCCTCCATCAACGCGCGGGGCGAGGTGGCATTCCAGGTGAACCTGCGTCGCGTGACGGCAACGGAGCGGCTGGAGTGTCAGACTCCGGAGCAGCAAGATACACCGCGGCAGGGCGTCTTCCTCGGCAAGGGCGGCCCGCTCACCACAATCGCGCACACCAACAACCCGCCGGGCGGGGAGTTCATTTCGGAGTTCGTCGTCGCCGACGGGTCGGTGAACAGCCGCGGCGAGGTGGCGCTGGCCATCGAACTGGACAACTCAGGCTTCGACCAGGGCCTCTTCACCGGCTCGAAAAGGGGAACGTTCGATGAGAGGTTCCGCAATTCCACCAGTGAGTTCGATGCGCCTTCATCGGCAATGTCGATCAACGAGATCGGCCAGATCGCCTTCCAGGACAACGGGATCGTTCTCTCCGATCCCGACGGCACCATTACACGGATCGTCGACAGCAACGCCGGCGATTTCGTCGTGTTCGACCCGTCGCTGAACATCTTCGGCCGCGTGGCGTTCACGGGCTCCTTCTTCGTCGGCGACACGCAGGTTCACGGGATTTTCACGAGCCGGGGCGGTCTCCTGACGACGGTTGCCGATAGCACCGGGCCGTATTCCTCGTTCGCCGAGCCGTCCCTGAACGATCTCGCCAGGGTCGTCTTCACCGCCGATCTCGACGAGCTCGGACCGAACGGCTTCCCCATTCAGGGCGTGTTCACGGGTCCCGACCCGGTCACCGACAAGGTCCTGCAGGCGGGCGACCGGTACGCCGGCGTCCCGGTGTCGAGCGTCTTCACGTGCACCGAGGCGCTGAACAATCGCGGCCAGATCGTGATGACCGTTCAGAGCGAGAATCCGGACACGTTCGAAGTCCGGACCTTCATCGTGAAAGCCACGCCGCGGCGAAGGCCGTAGACGATTCGTGATTCGCGATTCGTGATTCGTGATTGATTTGTGATGGCGAGGCGCGATCCCCACCACAAACCATGAATCACGAATCACAAATCACAAATGATTCACTGCGGTTTCTGCACGAACTTCAGGAAGTCGGCCCAGGGCACCACGCGACCGTGGAGCGGCGCGATCTGCGCGACGTCCAGCCGATAGGCCTTGATGTTGTCGTACAGGTTGACGGCTGCCGGCGGCGGCATCGCCGGCATCTGCGCATCCGGCGCTGGCGGCGTGTAGATATCGGCCTCGATCAGGATCCGTTCCCGAGGCAGATACGCCATCACCATGCCTTCCGCGTGCGGGCTTCCCTGCACGTAGTAGATATCGAGGTTGCGCGTTCCGTCGCTGATCGTGCTGCGAATGTCGATCGTCTCGAACTGGTATCCCTCGGCGAACTCGGTCGGCGGATACAGTGACAGGCGATCGGGCTCGAGCGTCCGCGGCGTGTAGGACAGCACCTCCTGCTTGTAGAAGTCGCGATTGGTGGCATGCGTCACGATCGTGGCGCCCTCGTGGAACGCCGCGCGCAGGCCACCGAGGTGGTCGAAGTGGTGATGCGAGTTCACCAGATAGCGAATCGGCTTGTTGGGGATCGCCTTGTACACCGCTTCGATCACCGCAAGCGCGCGTTGTTCGTTCTGTGGCGCTTCGACGAGCGCGGTGAAGTCGCGGAACTCGACGGCCACGCTGTGGTGGGAGCCGCCCGTGAGGTAGTAGACCCCCTCGGCCAGCTTCGTCGTCTGCACGTTCACCGGCGGAACCGTCGCGTTCTGCACCGCTGCGGGAACCGCCGGGGCCGCCCCGCACGCGTTGACCTTGATGTCCTTGACCGTGAACGTCAGCGAGTTGTGGCCGCCGTTGTAGTTGGGTGGCTGCGTCTCATCGTCCCAGTCGGTGTGATGATGGAAGTTGCCCGGCCACTTCACGCCATCGACGTCGCGCCACTGCGTGTACTCGCCTTCCTGGTTCATGTCGCCGCGGACCGGGTTCGGGACCCACGTCTGCACGCGCTCGACGAGGTTCTGATCGTTGATCGTGCCGTTCACCCGATACTTCCCGAGCGCCGTGAACGAGATGATGTTCAATCTTCGCTGGACGGTGGAGCTCAGCCCGCCGAGAGCGCCGCTCTCGTAACGTGTGATCAACACCGGGTTCGCGCCGGGCGCCATCGCCGCCTTGATGAACCCGTGCGGGTTCAGCCAGATGTCGAGCTGGCGGACTTCAGCGGCCGCCGGCGCCGGAGCCGGCATTCCGTTCGCGCCGACGTTCCACGCCACCTTGTCGACCACGTACTGCGTCTGGCGTTGCTCTCCCTGGATAGGAATCCCGCCGCCGCCCTGCCGCGGATAGTTCCCCTGCCGCGTGAGGCGTTCCTCCTGGGAGGACCTTGCGTCGAAGTTGATTGTGCGCGTATAGCTGGCCAGCTCGATCCTTGGCCAGTCCGTGTTGATCACGCGGTTCTGTCCCACGATTCCGACGTAACCGGAACCCGTGTAGGTTATGCACTTCAAGTTGTTCGTACCCATGGCTTTGGCGGCGGCTTGCAGCACGCCCTGGGCCGTCTGCGCCTGCGCCGCCGCTGGACTGCCCGTCAGCGTCACGAGAAATACGAATCCGACGAGGGCCGGGATCTGTCTGGCCATATATAGCCTCCTGCGCGAAGCCGCGACTTTCTTCAGCAGGCGCACTCTACCACTGAGTGGGTCGGGCCTGCAGCTTTTGCCTCCCCCCGCGCCGCGGCGTTCTCGACAGGTATCGCCTCAGGGCGCGAAACGCCGAGAGCATTTCTCGATACGCGAAATTGGCATTGCGGCCGCTCGGGTTCGGCAGCACGAACACCGCCGAATCGCCGATCCGTGCCTCCTGCGGCCCCAGCCTCACGGGTCCTCTGTGGTCCGGGAACGTCGCGCGGAAGACCGTCACGCCGACCAGCGCGACCACCGCGGGCCGGTAGCGCCGGATCTTGTTGTGCAGCCGCCTCCGGCCTGCCACGTACTCCTCGGGCTCCAGCGTGTCGATCCCTGGTGTCGGCCGAGCCACGATGTTGGTCACGCCATATCCCCACTCCGGCAGCCGGTCGTCGTCTTCATACGTGATGCGCTCCGGGACCAGGCGCGACTCGAACAGGAGCTTCCAGAAGCGGTTGGAGAACCCGGCGAAATGGTGGCCGGTCAATGACGACCGGATCCCCGGGTTGATCCCGACGAACAGCACGCGGACGCCCGGACGGATGCGATCGCGGAGAGGCGGAAGGACACTCGATATAATTCGCGACATGGCGCAATGGCTGGTAAAAGAAGAGCCCGAACATTACAGCTACGACCAGCTCGAGCGCGATCGCCGGACCGTCTGGGCCGGGGTGAGGAACCCGCTGGCGCAGAAACACCTCCGCGCGATCCGCAGGGGCGACCGCATCTTCTACTACCACACGGGCAAGGAGAAAGCGGTCGTGGCGGTCGCCAGGGCGCTGGGCGACGCGTACCCGGACCCGAAGGACGCCGACGGCAGGCTGTTCGTCGTGGACGTCGCGCCGGAGAAGAAATTGTCCCGCCCCGTGACGCTCGCCGAGATCAAGGCAGACGAGGCGTTCGCGTCGTTTGCCCTCGTACGCATGTCGCGGCTGTCGGTGATGCCGGTCACGGATGCGGAGTGGACACGCATCGAGAAGCTCTCCAGGTCGTAGTCGTGCGCGCGGCGCTCGTTTTCTTCGTTGCCGTTTCGACAGCCGGCCTCGCGGCGCAGGAAGCCGACGCGCCAGACGTCCTGGTCTCGCGGCAACTGGCCGAGGCCGAAGGGTTGTCGGTTGGAGACGTCGTCCGGCTGGCGACAGCGGCGGACGGCGCGAACGCGGCGGCGTTCCGGATCGCCGGCATCTACGAGCCGACGCCTGATCCTGCGCGTCTCGGCATTGTCCCTCGACAGGTCCGCCTGCACTTGCCGGACCTGCTGGCCCTCACGCGCGCGCCCGACACACCGTCAGGGTCCGAGCACGTCGAGACGATCAACGTCGCACTCGCCGACCCGGCAGACGCTGCGGGCTTCGCGCGTGACGTCTCGACCCGCATGCCAGGTGTCACCGGGAGGCCGGCCGCAGAGGCCACCGATGCTGGCCCGTTCCTCGTCCTTGAACGGTTTCACCTGGCGATTGCCGGGGTGACGATTGTTGCCGCCACGGTATTCCTGCTCGCGCTCACCATCATGCTGGTCGACGAGCGCCGTGAAACCGTCGGCGTGCTGCGGCTCATCGGCCTGCCGGCGCGCCGCATCCTGACGCAGATTCTCCTGGAAGGCGCCTTGATTGCCAGCGTGGGATCGGTGTTCGGCCTCGTACTCGCTGCAGCGTCGCAGGCGCTCATCAACTGGTTCTTTCAGTGGCGCTACGACACGTCGCTCGTCTTCGTTCGCATCACGCCCGGCGTGGCCGCGCTCTGCCTGGCGATCGCGGTGCCGCTCGGCGCGGTGGCGACGGTGGGCGCCTCCTGGGCGTTGCTTCGGCGCAACGCGCTGCGCCTGGCCCGCCGATGACGACGCCCCTCGGCGATGCCCGGGGCACGTCGACCCTTCGCAGGGCCACCGCGTTCGCGTGGCGAAGCCTCGTTCGGCAGCCAGCGCGCGCTGCGCTCGCAGTGCTTGGCGTCGCCGCGGTCGGGGCCCTTCTCTTTGACATGCTGCTGCTGTCGCACGGCCTCGTCCTCTCGCTGCGCGACCTGCTCGATCGCTCGGGATTCGATGTTCGGGTGGGCGCCACGGAGCGGCCGGGTGGCGGACCGCTGATGCCCGACGCGGTCGCAGCTGCCGGACGCATCGCCGCGCTGCCCTCGGTGCGATCCGTCCTGACGATACGAATGGCCGACGCGAGCCTGGAGCATGGCGGCAGCCGCGCGTTCGCGACGATCCAGGGCGTGGCAGGGAGCGGCCCGCGGCCGTGGACGATCATGCGCGGGACCGACCTGCCTGCGGGTGAGAGCCCTGCCCCGAGCGAGCACCCGCGAGTCGAAGGGCCCGGCGGCCCGGCCGGGATGCTGCTCAGCGAGCCGGCGGCTCGGCTGCTGGGCGTCCAGCCGGGCGACTCCGTCGACGTGCGCGCGTCGTGCGCAGCCGGGCGCGAATCGCTCCCTCCGGTGCGGTTTCGCGTGGCTGGCGTTGCCGATTTCCCGTTCGACGATGACCAGTCGCCGCAGGCGGCCACGCGTGCCGAGAGCCTTGCGCGTGCCTGCGGTGAAGAAGGTGCGCGGTCGGCCAACCTGATCCTGGTGACGTCCACCGGCGATGCGGACGCCGCCGCAGCGGCGATCATGGCGCTCGATCCGGATCTCAGGGCCCTCACCAACGACGAGGCGGTCGGTCGCATGGAGGAAGGCGGGTTTACCTACTTCCGTCAGATCTCCACGGTGCTGACGACGGTGACGCTGGCGTTTGCGGTGCTGCTCATCACGGTGCTGCTGACCGTTTCGGTGAACCAGCGTCTGGGCGCCATCGCGGCACTGCGCGCGCTCGGATTCTCCCGCCAGCGAGTCGTCGCCGATGTGCTCTGCGAGTCTGCGCTCATCGTCGGGATGGGAGGCACTCTCTCGCTGCCCCTTGGCTGGGGGCTTGCCGTGTGGCTGGACGGAATCCTCAAGCGCATGCCGGGTATCCCGGCGGATCTGCATTTCTTCGTGTTCGAAGGACGGGCGCTCGTGGTGCATCTGACGCTGCTGGCGGCAACCGCCCTGCTCGCGGCGCTCTATCCGATGCGCATCGTCTCGCGGCTGCCGATCGCGGCGACGCTCCGGAACGAGGTGATTTCATGATCTCTGTCGTTCCCGCTTCTCGGTTCTCCCTTCTCGGTTCGTGTTCAGGTTCCTTCCGGCTGAAGCCGGAAGCCACAGAAGACACGTTAGTAGCGCCGTGGCTTCCGGCTTCAGCCGGAAGAGAACGGCGGTCGCGGGCGAGCGAAGCTTGAACCGGGGAACCGCGAACCTGGAACCGAACCGCGGAACCATGAACCCCGAACCTTGAACCGAGAACCGAACCGCGAACCATGAACACGAACTGAGAAGCGAGAAGTGAGAAGCGTGAACGACACGATCATTGATGCGCGGGGCGTGAGCCGGGTGTTCCCGATGCCGGCGGGCCCGGTGACGGCGGTTCGCGATGTGTCGCTCCGCATCGAGGCGGGCGATCACCTCGCGATCAGCGGTCCGTCGGGGTGCGGCAAGTCCACGCTGCTGCACATGCTCGGCTGCGTCGACACGCCCTCCTCGGGCACGCTGTGGTTCCAGGACCAGGACGTCGCCACGCTGTCGGACGGCGGACGGAGCCTGCTTCGCCTGCGTCACATCGGGTTCGTGTTCCAGCGCTTCTTCCTCCTGCCGATGCTGACGGCGTGGGAGAACGTCGAGTTGCCGCTGTCAGAGGCAGCCGTCGGGAAGGGTGAGCGCCGCCAGCGCACGCGCGAGCTGCTCGAGTACGTCGGTCTCGGCGCGCGCGCCGATCACCGCCCGGCGCAGCTGTCCGGCGGCGAGATGCAGCGCGTGGCGATCGCGCGGGCGCTCGCCAATCGCCCGCGGCTGCTGCTCGCGGACGAGCCGACCGGCGAGCTCGATCGGGCGACCGGCGAGCAGATCGCCGTTCTGCTCGACCGTGTCAACGGCGACGGCACGGCGCTGGTCCTGGTCACGCACGATCCGGCGCTGGCGGATCGGTCCCGGCGCATGCTCACCATGCGTGACGGCCGAATCGAAAGCGAGGCGACACGATGATCGGCCGCCTCGCGTTCCGGTCGCTCACGGCGCATCCGGTCCGCAGCGCTGTACTCGCCGCAGGTTTTGGCGTGGGCGTCGCGGTGATGGCGATCCTGCTCGGGGTGGCCGAAGTCGTGCTCGACCAGGCGCGCGCGCCGGCGCTCGTGGGCGGCGGCGACGTGGTGATCCGGTTGGCGCCGCAGGTGCCGGCGCATCTCGTGCTCTCTGGCACATTGCAATCGAATGCCCTCCGCGATCGCGTGCGGGTTGCGGCGCCCTCGGACACGGCGCGGCTCTACCTCGTTGGCGGCGGGCGCGTCAGCCAGGTGCGGGCGCGCGCCGGGATACCAAGCCTCGAGCGCGCTCTTGGCGACCGCGAAGTAGCAGCCGTGGAAGCCTGGCGGGACGCGCCGGGTGATGTGGCGTGGACGCAGAACGCACCGGAGAACGTGCTCCGCTCGATCGACCGCTTTCACCCGATCCCCGACGCTCCGGCATGGGGCTCGTCGTGGGCGGAGTGGCTGTACTTCAACGGCCGCGCTGAAGACGTACGCTTCTATCTCACGTTCCTCGTGGGGCCGCGCCGCGAGGACGGCCGGCGTTCCGCGGACGTGCGGCTGCAGCTCGAGCGGCGGGGACACGCCGAGAACTTCAACGGCAGCGCGGCGATCACCGACGCCGAGGCACTTCGCGCGCCGGACCTCACGATCGGGCGCAGTCACGTGCGGCTCGATGGCCTGCGCTACCGTATTCACCTCGACCTGCGCGGCCGTGACGGCCGTCCCCTCACGGGCGACCTGTCGATCCAGGCAACACCCGAGCCGCTGTTGCCGCCGCTCGAGATCACGGGCGCCCGCGGCTGGCGGACGGGGTACGTCGTGCCCGTCATGTCGGGGTCGCTCGACGGCGAGTTGAACGTGGCAGGGAACCGCGTGTCGCTCGACGGCGGCACTGGATACCACGATCACAACTGGGGATTCTGGCAGGGCGTCTCGTGGCAATGGGGGCAGGTGTATCACGAAGACCTCTCGTTCATTTACGGCCGCATCTTTCCGCCGCCTGACGCTGCCGACCGCGAGCGCATGCCGGGGTTCGTCGGTGGACTCGGTCCTGACGGCCCGCTCGGCTACGCCACACAGGTGACGATCACCGAAACCAACGACGAGCACGGCCAGCCCCGTCGCATCACGGTCGGCGCGCGAAGCTCGGCGTTGGAGCTGCAACTGCAGTTCGACGTTGGAAGCAGCATCACCTCACGCGACGTGCAAGGGCTGTTGAACAACAACCTCGACTTCCTCCAGCTTCGTGGCCAGTACACGGTCAGCGGCCGCGCGGGTCAGCGCGACATCCGGTTTACGGCTCCGGGCTCGGCAGAAACCTTCCGCCACGTGTCCCCGCCTTAAACGCCCTCTCATTCTCCCAACGCGTGCCGGGCGGCGATCTGGGCGCGGCGACGGCGGCGGTTGAGCGTGTCGAGCGTGTGCTCGAGGGGAAGCGTGACCTGCCGGGCGTTCCAGCCGCGCGCCAGGCGCGCCGCGACGGCCTGACGACGTCCGAGCTCCACACGAAAGCATTCGAAGCAGAGCGTGCGCGGCCGCTCGGCTGCCGGATCGTCCTCGTGAGCGCGGAACCCGTAGCGCGCCTCGCGCTCGCGGCAACCGGAGCAGAGGGACGCGTTCCGCCGTTCGTCAGCGGCCACCGCGCAGCGCGCCGCGGCCGTCCACTTCTCGTTGAGCGCAAGCTGCCGGCTGCTGACCTCAATCGCCTGTACTGCCATCGCGTCGCTCCCGTTCGTTTCTCCCGGCTGACGCCGGAAGGCCCACGTGGCGCCGTAGAGGGGTCTGACCCCTTTTTTCACCGCGGCGTAGGGACAGCGTAACGGGGGGTTATGACAGACTAGGTCACACGCGTGAAACCGATTCCTGATGTCGACGGGCTTTTCCAGCTCCCGATGGCCGAGTTCACAGCGGCCCGGAACGCCCTGGCGGGAAAACTGAAGAAGGCCGGGAAGGACGAGGAGGCCGAACGCGTCAAGGCGCTCCCCAAGCCGTCGCTGCCGGCGTGGGCCGTCAACCAGCTCTATTGGCGCCACCGGAAGGCATTCGACCGGCTGATCGACGCGGGCGAGCGATTCCGCCTGGCCCAGGGCGCGCAACTGTCCGGGCAGAACGCGGACCTGCGCGGCCCGCTCGACGCGCGCCGCGAGACGCTGTCGGAGCTGACGCGGCTGGCGGCCGGCGTGCTGCGTCCGGCGGGACACAACCCGACCCCCGAGCTGATGCGACGCGTGACGACCACGCTCGAGGCACTCGCCACGTACGGCTCGCATCCCGGCGCCCCACCGGCCGGGCGACTCACCGATGACATCGACCCGCCTGGCTTCGAGGCGCTGGCGGCACTCGTCCCGCAGGTGGGCCGCACGAAGGGGTCGGGCGAGGAGCCGACCCGCGTCATCCCGTTTCAGCAGAAGATGCGCGAGCCGCGCGGCGGTCGGACGAAGGTCAGCCCTGAAGAAGAGGCGCGGCGTCGCGAGGAGGAGCGGAAGGCCGAGATCGCCGCGGCAAAAACGGCGCTTGCCGCGGCCGAGCGCGCCCTGCGCGACGCGAAGAGGACCGCGGAGCAGGCCGAGGCCGAGCTGAAGAAAGCCGCCGCACGCGCGAAGGAAACGGAGCAGGACAAAGTCGAGATCGAGAAGCGCTTCGAAAAGGCGGCCGCGGCCGCCGACGAGGCGCGGCAGGAAGCGCGGCGCGTCGCGTCCGAGGCGGAGGAGGCGGCGCAGGCGGTGGAGGACGCGGAACGCGGGCTGGAGAAGGCGAGGAGGGATCTCGAGAAGCTCACGTGATGCCTTCCACGGCGACGAGCCACGGAGACACGGAGTCACGGAGGTTGGGCCATCTCGGGATTCGAGTATTGGCAATCTTACGATTGGAAATCCCCGGATCCGAAGATGACGAACTCCGTGTCTCCGTGCTCCGTGGCCCGTGGGAGCGAAGGACGCACCGACTAACGGCTAATCGCTCCCGACACCCATCTCGCCGGTCCAGCGCACCGCTCCCGGCACTTCGATGCCGAATTGATCCAGCATCCGCGTCACCGTGTGCTCGACGACGTCGTCCACGGTGCGCGGATGGTTGTAGAAGGCGGGCACCGGCGGCAGGATGACGGCCCCCATGCGCGAGAGCTTCAGCATGTTCTCGAGGTGAATCTCGCTGAGCGGCGCCTCGCGGACGACGAGCACGAGCGGCCGCCGCTCCTTCAGCACGACGTCGGCGGCGCGGTGAATCAGGTTGTCACCGTAGCCGTGCGCAATCGCGGCCAGCGTCTTCGCGCTGCACGGGGCCACAACCATTCCGCTCGTCTGAAACGAGCCGCTCGAAATCGCCGCGCCCATGTCGGCCGGCGCGTAAGTCGTATGGGCCAGCGCCTCGACCTGCTCCCGGGTATAGGGTGTCTCGTGCAGCAGCGTCCGCGCGCCCCATCGGCTGACGACCAGGTGGGTCTCCACGCCGTGCGTCCGCAGCCGTTCGAGCAGACGGATACCGTAAATCGCCCCCGTCGCCCCCGTAATGCCGACAACTATTCGCATAGGCTCAAGGCCAATGCTCAAGGCCCGACAAGGGCTCACCCATATCGTGCGTTTGAGCCTTGTGCCTTGTGCCTTGTGCAGATGGTACCATCGCGGGGTGCTGAAACGTCAGCGGGAAGGCTCCGTGATCTGCACCTCGTGTGGCGTGCTCGTCGGCGTCAACGACGATACGTGCTACAACTGCGGCCGCCGCAACCCCGGGCTCTGGGGCTACGCGCCCGCGCTGCGCGCGCTCGGCCAGGACCTCGGATTCATCCCGTTCGTCATCGGGACGTGCGCGGTCCTCTGGGTCCTGACGCTCGTCGCGTCGCAGGGGCAGATCGGCATGGGCGGGCTCTTCTCAATGCTCTCCCCCAACACCATTGCGCTGATCAACTTCGGGTCGAGCGGCGCTGTTCCCGTATTCACCCTGGGCCGCTGGTGGACCGTGTTGAGCGCGGGATGGCTGCACGCCGGGGTTCTGCACATCCTGTTCAACATGATGGCGCTCCGCCAGCTGGGGCCGGGCATCGCGGAGCTCTACGGCCCGGGCCGGATGGTCATCATCTATACAGCCGGCAGCGTGGTCGGATTCGCGCTCAGCTCTTTTGCCGGGGAATTCCTCCCGCCGCTCCTCGTTCTGCGCGGCAGCTCCCTCACGGTGGGCGCCTCGGCATCGATTGCCGGGCTCATCGGCGCGATTCTGGCCTACGGTCACCGCAGCGGCAGCGGCATGGCGCGAAGCCACGCCTCGACCTATATCCTGATGCTCGTCGTCTACGGTTTCCTCCTCCCCGGCATCGACAACTACGCGCATGCCGGCGGCTTTGCCGGCGGCTACCTCGCGGCGAGATACCTCGACCCGCTGAAGGCCGAACGCGTCGATCACATCGTCGTCGCGCTGGCGTGCCTCGGGGCATCGCTGCTGTCGATCGTCTGGTCGTTGCTCAATCCCGTCCTGCTGCGTTGAGTAAGATGTTGAGGTGAGCGTTCGCAGCCTCATCGCGGTCCTCGGCGGCATCGTCGTCATCTCGTTCCTCGCGCAGCTGCTCGAGATCCCGCTGGTGCAGGTGTTCGCGACGGAACCGATCGCCGACATGAACGGGTACCTGGCGGCACGGAACAAGCCGCACATCCTTGCCGGCCTGCTGATGATTGCCGCGGTCACCGGGCTCCTCAGCGGTTACCTGGTCGCCAAGATCGCGGGCCAGTACGAGGTCCGGCACGCGGCCTTCGCTGCCGCCCTGCAGACGGCCCTCCTGATTCGCGGATTCGGCGACGAGGCTGCCGCGGCGGCGCTTCCCGCATGGGTCAAGGTGTCGCTCGTCCTGGTGACCGTGCCGGCGATGCTCCTGGGCGCGTTCGTCCGGGCGCGCGCGGCCAGCCTGAGCCAGTCGCCGAAAGAGGTGGGATCGTGAGACTCGCGTACCAGGGGGAACCTGGAGCCTACAGCGAAGCGGCCGCGCGGCTCTACTCGCCGCACGCCGATACGCTGCCGTGCAAGAGCTTCGACGAAGTGTTCGACGCAGTCCTGCAGAAACGGGCGACGCACGGGATCGTGCCGATGGAGAACTCCATCGGCGGCACGATCCACCGCAACTACGATCTGCTGGTGGATCACGAGATCCCGATCACCGGCGAGGTGGAGCTCGACGTCGTGCATTGCCTGCAGGCGCTGCCTGGCACCAGGCTCGAGGACGTGAAGATTGTCTACTCGCATCCGCAGGCGCTGGCGCAGTGCGAGCAATACCTCAAGGAGCTCGGCGTCACGGTGGAAGCGGTCTACGACACGGCCGGCGGGGCCAAGCTCGTGGCGGAACAGCACCTGAAGGGCGCGGCGGCGCTCGCCTCGCACCGCGCGGCGGAGGTGTTCGGGCTCGACGTGCTGCAGGAGGCGGTGCAGGACTTCGAATACAACATCACCCGCTTCTTCATCATCGGGGGCGCGCTGCCGGCAGAAGCCAACAAGACGACGATCGTGTTTGCGCTGCCGAGCACTCCGGGCTCGCTCTTCAAGGCGCTCAGCGTCTTCGCGCTGCGCGACATCAACCTGAGCAAGCTCGAGAGCCGCCCGATGCGCGGCCGGCCGTGGGAGTACCTCTTCTACGTGGACATCGAATCACGGCGCGACGACCTGAAGACCGCGCGCGCCCTGACCCAGCTCGCGGAGTTCGCGAAGTGGACGCGCGTCCTCGGCACCTACAAGGGGTGGGAACGGGCGAAGACGGCACAGGTGTGATTTCATTGGTGATCAAAATCCCTTCCCCAGCCGGTCCTGCAGCTTCTCGCGGTAGCCGCGGCTCAGCGTCAGCCGCGTCCCGTCGCGGAGAATGACGATGTAGTCGCCATTGAACCAGGGCTGCAGCTCCTTGATTCGTTCCGTGTTGACGATGCGCGAGCGATGAATGCGGGCGAAGCGCTTCGTGTCGAGCCGCGACTCCATCCGGTTCATCGTCTCGCGGAACAGGTGGTTCTCGCTCCCCAGGTGCAGGCGCACGTAGTTCCCGGCCGCCTCGATCCAGTCGAGCTCGTCGGTGCGCAGGAAGAAGACGCGGCCGCCCGACTTCACCACCAGCCGGTCGACGCGCGGCGGCTCGGGCTTGACGTCGTTGACCAGCGCCAGGAGGCGGCGTCCGAGATCGCCCGCGCGCTGGCGCTCGAGCCCTTCGCGCGCGTGTTTCAGCGTTTCGCGGAACCGCTCCTTCCCGAACGGCTTCAGCAGGTAGTCGAGCGCGTGTACCTCGAAGGCGCGCAGAGCGTACTGGTCGTACGCGGTCACGAAGATCACCATCGGCATCCGATCGATGCCGATGTTCTGAATCACCTCGAAGCCGTCGCATCCGGGCATCTGGACGTCGAGAAACACGAGGTCCGGCGAATGCTGCTGGATGGCGGTGACGGCCTGGCCGCCATCGCTGCACTCGGCGACGACCTCGACATCGGTTTCCTGTTGCAGCAGCGTGAGCACGCGCTCGCGCGCCAGGGGCTCGTCGTCAACGACCAGGGCTCGAATCTTGTTCACGCGACGCTCTCCATCTCCACGTCGGGGTGGGAATCCGGATGAACCACGAACGGAATGCGGATCTTCACGGCCAGGCCGCCCTCGGGCGGCTCGTGGAACTCGAACCGGTGGCGGCCTGGAAAGAGCTCCTCCAGGCGCGACCGCGTGTTGGTCAGGCCGACGCCGGTGTTCAACGCGCTCAACGTGGCGGCCGAGAGACCCGGGCCGGTATCACGCACGAGCAGGCAGAGCTCGCTCTCCTCGCGGCCGGCACGGATCTCGAGCAGCCCTCCCCCGACTTTCTGGGCAATGCCATGCCGTATGGAGTTTTCGACGAGCGGCTGCAGCAGAAGGTTCGGAACCGACGCGTCGAGCGTCTCCGCTTCCACGTCGAAGCGGACGGCGAGACGGTCGCCGAAGCGGGTACGCTCGATCTCGAGGTACTTCTGCAGGAAGTCCATCTCTTCCTTGAGCGTGACCTGCTGCGTGCTGATGCGGTCGAGCGACAGGCGGAGCAGATCGCTGAGACGCGCGAGCATGGCGTCGGCGGCCTCCGTGTCGCGGTGCATCAACGCCGAAATCGTGTGCAGCGTGTTGAACAGGAAGTGTGGATGCAGCTGGCTCTGGAGCGACTGCAGCCGCGCCTCCGCCAGGCGCGTCCCGAGCTGCGCGGCGGCCACGCGCTGCTCCTGCGACTCGCGGTGGAAATCGAGCGCGTGGCTCAGGCCGACGACGGCCCAGTAGGTCATCATCTCCCAGTCGAAGTTGAGGAAGAACAGCTCCTGGAACGCGGACCACCAGTTCAACTGACGTCCGCCCATCGCCGCCGCAATCGGCACACGGCAGCTCACGGTCAGCACGGCGTGGAGGAAGGTGAACACGAGCACGCCCAGCGTGTGCACCGCGGCCGCGCGCATCCAGGTGTTGCGTCCGAACCGGTACCGCCGTGCGAGCCAGAGGATGCCCGGGACGAGCACGGCCCACGCGTACCAATAGGTGACGTTGAGGCCGAGCAGCAACGGAAAGGACGGCTTCCGTTCCGTGAAGAATGAAACGTAGTTGTAGGCCTGAAACGTGGAAAACACGCCAAGCGCCGTGGCGACGCCGAAGATCAGCGGCAGCCCGATCCGGCCGGGTTGGAACCTCATCACTTCACTATCCGGGTCCTGCGGCGGGCCGTCAACCATCCGTCATCACCGGCAGTTCGCGGCTGAGACCACCGAAATGGCCGCTTGTCACGGCGTGGGCACGAACCGCCCCAACTGGTGACGCGAATTGCCCGTCCGACGCCGCCTCCGGCGGGACGAATGCCTGATTAGACGGTGCGGGCGGACGCTCCGGCTCCGCGGGGTAGCATCACCTGTGCCCGTCATCCC
The DNA here is from genome assembly GCA_036521515.1 of Vicinamibacterales bacterium. Classification (GTDB taxonomy): domain Bacteria; phylum Acidobacteriota; class Vicinamibacteria; order Vicinamibacterales; family UBA2999; genus Gp6-AA40. The sequence goes on along the minus strand of DATDHP010000448.1, from coordinate 141 downwards.
GATTGACGACCCCGCAGACGCCCGGCTCGAGGACTACCGGAACGTCCCGGATGCGGAGCTGATCCAGCAACGCGGCATCTTCGTCGCAGAAGGGCGCCTCGTCGTGGCGCGTCTGCTGGAGGGCAGCCACTTCAAGGCGCG
>DATDHP010000447.1:0-2509 GCA_036521515.1 Vicinamibacterales bacterium | reverse complement strand
GGAAAGGCGCTCCCCACGATGGCGTCGTCCACGTAGCTGTCGTGCCATGGATGCATGCCACTTCAGTGTATCCCGATCTTCCGGCTCTAAAACCCGGAAGACACTGGTGAATTCGCGATTCGCGATTCGTGAATCGTTATTGCACGAAATCGCAAATCGCCAATCGTGAATCACGAATGGCGGTGGCTTCCGCCTTCAGGCGGAAGATCGTCAAGGAGTGCGATACAGTTCAAACAGACAGTGAGCCCTGACAGCCCGCCGGACGCGAGGCCTGCCGTCACGCGGAGCCCGGAGTCCCACCCGCTCGCGGAAGTCGCCAGACTCTTCTTGCGCCTTGGCTGCACGGCGTTTGGCGGACCGGCTGCGCACGTCGCGCTGATGGAGCGCGAGTGCGTGCAGCGGCGCGGCTGGATCACGCGAGAGGAATTTCTCGACCTGCTCGGCGTGGCCAACCTGATCCCGGGCCCGACGTCCACCGAGCTGGCGATGCACGTGGGACGGCGGCGCGCCGGGTGGGCCGGCCTCGTCGTCGCCGGGCTGGCGTTCATCGTGCCAGGCGCTGTCTTCGTCGGCGTGCTTGCCGCGCTCTACCAGCGCGGCGGACAGCTTCCTGTGGCACGCGGTGTGGCCGACGCGGTGCAGCCGGTCGTGATCGTGCTCGTCCTTCAGGCGCTCGTGCCGCTCGGCCGGAGCGCGCTCCGCTCGGTGCCGATGGTCATGGTGGCGATCGCCGTTGCGCTCATGGCAGCCGTCGGCATTCCGGAGATCCGGATCCTGCTCTTCGCGGGCGTGGCCCACATGATCGTCGGGCGCACCGGGGCGCCCGCGGTGACCGTGATCCTGCTACTGACCACCGCCACGCTGGCCGCAGCCTCGGCCGCGGCGCCTGTGCCGCTCGGCGATCTGGCCGCGTATTTCCTGCGGACCGGCTCGCTGCTCTTCGGCAGCGGGTATGTGCTGCTGCCGGTGCTCGAGGGCGATCTCGTGCAGCGCTATGGCTGGTTGACTCGGGAACAGCTGCTCGACGCGATTGCCGCGGGCCAGGCGACACCCGGGCCCGTGTTCACGACGGCAACGTTCATCGGGTATCTGCTCGGCGGCCCCTGGGCAGCGGTCGTCGCGACCGTGGCCATGTTCCTTCCTGCCTTCATCTTCTCGGCGCTCTCGTCCGTCATGCTGGAGCGCCTGAGCCGGTCGCGCCTCGCCCGCGCGTTCCTCGAGGGCGTCAACGCGGCCGCCGTGGCGTTGATTGCGGTCGTGCTGATCAGGCTTGCGGCCGCCGCCTTCACCGGGCCCGTGTCGATCGTGCTCGCTGTCCTTGCTGCCGTCGCCATCCTCTACGCAGGCATCAATGCGTCGCTCGTGTTGCTGCTTGCCGCCGGGCTGGGCGCCCTGGTGGCCGCGCTCGCGTGAATTTACATCGCCGTAACAAGCCTGTCGTCAGTGGATCACAGCCATCCCGTAGCTTGGACCGTGTCCAATCCAGAATTTGACAGATAAGTCAGGTAAGCGGAGGCGTTCATGAAGGGTTTTCGTGTTTGTTTCGCAGTCCTTGTAGCAGTGGCGCTGGCTGCCTCGCTCGCGGGCCCCGCGTTCGCGCAACAGACCGAATCGCGAATCGTGGGCCGGCTGGTGGACTCCAGCATGGGTGCGCTGCCTGGCGTGACCATCACAATCACCTCAGGGCAGACCGGGGCGGTTCGCACCGAGATCACCGATGCCGACGGCGGGTACGTGGTGACGAACCTCGGACCAGGTGCGTATACCGTCCAGGCCGAGCTTCAAGGCTTCGCGACGCAAACCAAACAAATCGTGCTGGGGGTCGGACAGGTTGAGGAGGCCGATTTCGCCCTCGGTATCGCCGGTCTCCAGGAAGTCGTGACCGTCACCGCCGACGCGATGGTGCTCGACGTGTCTTCGGCGAAGATCGGCGTCAACGTATCGCCCGAGGAAATCACCAATCTCCCGGTCAACGGCCGGAACTTCGCCAACCTGATGACGCTCGCGACCGGCGCCACGAGCGACGGCAACGGCGGATGGGCCAGCGTCCGCTTCAACGGAAAGTCGAACCAGCAGAACTACCTGAACTACGACGGCATCGACGGAACATATGTGTTCGACGCGAATCCGGGTTACCTCAATGCCACCGGCTCGCAGTTCCGCCTCCAGACGTCGATGGAGTCGGTCGCCGAGTTCAGGGTGAACTCCGGCCTCGCTCCGGCGGAAAGCGGCCTCGGATCGGGCGGGAATATTACGGTCATCAGCAAAAGCGGCAGCAACCAGTTCAGAGGCTCGCTCTTCGAGTACAAGCGCGACGACGCGCTCGACGCCGCCAACAAGTACGACGACAAGAAGCAGGAACTGTCGCTCGACCAGTTCGGCGGGTCGATCGGTGGCCCGCTCGCGCGCAACAAGACTTTCTTCTTCGTCAGCTTCGAAGGGCTGCGGCAGACGACGGGTCTCAGCTTCACCGAGGCGGTGCCGAGCGACGAGGCGCGCCGGCGCATCA
>DATDHP010000446.1:0-8024 GCA_036521515.1 Vicinamibacterales bacterium | reverse complement strand
CGCCGACCCGACCATCCTTGTCGCCGACGAACCGACCGGCGACCTGGACGCGGAGACCGCGACCGCGACCCTCGCCCTCTTGCGGCGGTTGAACCGCGAGCTGGGCAAGACGCTGGTGATGGTCACCCACGACCCCAAGGCGGCGGCCGTCGCCGGCCGGCTGGTCCACCTGGAGAAGGGGAAAATAGTGGGCAGTGGGCAGTGGGCAGTGGGCAGTGGGCAGTGGAAACGGTTCGACGTCAAGGGGTGAAAAACGTTGGGTTCTGCACTCCGTTGACACACCACCGAATGCAGCCAGCTGCCCACTGCCGGCTGCCTGCTACACGTGGCGGAAGCGCCTGGGAGTCGTGCCCAGCCTCCCCGCCGAAGCGGCGAGCAAACCGGTTTGAAGACCGGGAGGGCCACCGGGCCCCGTTCGCTTCCACTGCTGATCGTTTCCGTCCGGCCGTGCTCGATATCAAACCACCCGCACCGGGGCCGGAGGATTATATGTGCGGCCGGGGGGAAGCGGCTGGTTGCGCGACCATTATTCTGAGTGTCCCTCGAGCCACCTGCCACGACGACTGCGTCTCGACGGCAACCTGCCGGGACCGAGACGACTGGGGACGAGCGACAGTTGGTCGCGGCCATTCTGCGCAAGGACCGCAAGGCGACAGCCCGGTTCGTGACGCAGTATGCGGACTGCGTCTATGGCTACGTGCGACACCGGCTCGCACCGCGCGCCGATCTGGTGGATGACGTCGTCCAGGACGTCTTCGTCGCGGCGCTCGAGAGCCTGTCGAATTTTCGTGGCAACTCGTCGCTCCGGTCGTGGGTGCTCGGTATTGCGCGCCACAAGGTTGAGGCGTACTACCGCCAGCAGTTGCGGGAGCCGGAGCCGCTGGCCGACGACGGGGACGCGGGAGAGCCGGCAGCCGATGTCCTGCCTCTCGACGACCTTCTTGACCGCGAACGACTGGAAGTGACGTAGACAGAATGTGGCCGCTTGAATAGCGAGTCCCACTGCGTCCACTGCTCGACGATGTCGCCGGCGGCGTTGAAGACCAGAAGGAGATGCTCCCAGCGCGCGTCAATGCCCATCCGCCCCTGCCAGGCCTGCCTGGGATCGTCGGGATCCGCGCCCGGTCCGCCCGCCCCGGGCGGGCTCGACGCCGGACCCTGCGACGCGTTGCGCAGCGGGGCGCCGCCCACGGGGAACGAGAGGCTCGGGCCGAATTCGGGCACTGCCCTCGTTGCCGGCCGCGCCAGCCGTGGCAGTTCGCCGCGCTGGATGACGTACACGCGATTGGGGCTCTCGGCGAAGACCCCCTGTACCGAGCCCCACGTCCAGTTCTCGTGGCCCGGCAGCGTCGACAGGGGTTTGGGCCAGTCCCGGACCGCGTCGTACGGACCGGTGACGTCCCAACCGCCTTTCTGGCCGGCCACCGCCGAGATGCTGGGGCCCGGCGGCGCTTGCCCCTGTAGCAGCGCGGGTCCGCTGGCGACGAGCAGCCCGGCAATGAATGCGATGACGATGAGTTTCAGCACGCTGGGCATCCCTCTCCTCCGCTGGCCGGACAGGCCACAGGGTTACAGAGACGCCCGTCGACGTCAAAGGGCACCACTGTGCGATAATTCGGCCGGAAAACCCGAAGATCGGAGAGTAACGGCATGTGGTTGAGGTATCGGCTTCCTTCGCTGATCGCGCTGGTCTGCGCCGCCCTGTTCACGATGCAGCATCCGTCGGCCCAGCAGGCCGCAGCCCCGCAGCCCGCGGCTTCGCAGCCCGCCCAGACCCCTCAAGCGGGCGTCACATTCCGGGCTGAAGCGAATTTCGTCGAGGTACACGCCATCGTCACCGACCGGGACGATGCGTTCGTGCGGGACCTCACCGCCGATGACTTCGAGATCTATGAGGATGGCCGGCTGGTGAAGCCGACGGTCTTCCAGCTCGTCGACCTTCCGGTCGAGCGGCCGTTCACGCCCGCCAACGCGTCTGCGCCGGTGGAGCCGGACGTGCGCGCGACGACCCGCAACTTCGACGGCCGCATCTACATCCTCCTGCTCGACGATCTGCACACGACGATTTCGCGTACGCCGCTCGTGAAGGACGCGGCGAAACGATTCGTCGAGGAGTATCTCGGCACGAACGACCTGGCCGCGGTGGTCCATGTGAGCGGCCGGCAGGATGCCGGCCAGGAGCTGACGAACAGCCGCCGGCTCCTGCTGGCGGCCATCGACCGGTTCATCGGGCGGAAGATCCCGTCGGCCAACGTCGAACGACTTGCGGTCCATCTGCGCGATCAGGTCGGGCAGGACTCGAACGACCAGCAGTCCATCCGTACGCCTGAGGGCGCACAACGCGCGCGCGATATCCGCGACCCGCTGGATCCTGAACGCGGGACCGATGCGCGGCGAGCGCTGGAAGCGATCGAGAACGTCTCGACGTGGCTGTCCGATGTGCAGGGCCGGCGCAAGGCGCTGCTGTTCTTCAGCGAAGGGATTGATTACGACATCTACGATCCGTTCAACCGGAGCTTCGCGTCAGGTCTCGTCCAGGATACGCAGGAGGCGATCGCCGCCGCGCAGCGTGCGAACGTGAACGTGTATGGCGTGGACCCGCGCGGGTTGAACCAGTTCGGCGGCGACCTCGTGGAGATCAACGCGCGATCCGACTACCCGCAGCTCGAATACGGCAACTTCCGCGGCGCGCTGCGCGAGCTGTTGCTGTCGCAGGAGAGCCTGATCGGCATGTCGGAGGAGACCGGCGGCCTGGCCATCGTCAACAGGAACGACCTGGTCGGCGGCCTCGGGCGAATCGTGCTCGATAACAGCCGCTACTACCTGCTGGGCTACTACAGCGACGAGAGCCGGTGGCGCGGCAGGTTCATGAAGATCGAGGTGCGGATGAAGCGCCCGGGCCTGCAGGTGCGCGCGCGTCGCGGGTACCTGCCGCCGAACAACCGGGCGGCGCAGCGGGCGCGCGAGGCCGAGGTGAAGGCGGGTACGACCCCGGCCCTGCGGGCGGCGCTGAGCAAGCCGGTGCCAGTGGGCGATCTGCCGTTCCGCGCGTTTGCGGCTCCGTTCAAGGCCATGGGCGCGAATGCGGCCAATGCGTCGGTGCTGGTCGCCCTCGAGATTGACGGCTCGTCGCTGAAGTTCCAGGAACGCAACGGACGGTTCGCCGAGACGCTCGAGATATCGATCGTCGCGGCCGACCAGCGCGCGCGGGTGCAGGGAGGCGACCGGCAGACGTTCGACCTGAACCTGATGCCGCAGACGCACGAGCGTGTGAGCCGCACAGGCGTCAGGGTGTTGTCACGCGTGGACGTGCCTCCGGGCCGTTACCAGATTCGTGTGGGCGTGCACGAATCGACCGGTGGGACGGTCGCCACGGTGCCGCTCGACGTGGAAGTGCCGGACTACTCGAAGATGCCGTTCGCCATGAGCGGCGTGCTGCTCAGCGTGTCTCCCGACGCGGGGGTGGCGGTGACGGCGAACGCGGAAGTGCAGCCGCAGAACGCGCTGCCGGCGCCGGCGATGGTGCGGCGCACGTTCACCCGCGCGGAGACGCTGACCGCCTACGCCGAGGTGTACGACAACTCGAGCCCCATGGCGCACGGGCTGAACTTCGCCGTCCGCGTGATCAACGCGGCCGACGGTCGCAGCGTGCTCGAGACGCGCGACCGCCGGGACGTGGACGCCGGGAAGACCGCGCGAATGCACGGGTTCAGCATACCTCTGCCGCTGAGGGACCTGCAGCCCGGGATGTACGTGCTGCGCGCCGAAGCGGAGGCCGGCAACCAGACCGCCCTGCGCGAAGTGCCGTTCGAGGTGAAATGAGCCGGTAGCTCGTAGAGGCCGACCTTCAGGTCGGCCTCTACACTGCCCGACGAACGGGAGACACGATGCCCGCGTACTGGGTTGCTCGAAGCAAGATCAACGATCCCGTTGAGTACAAGAAGTACACGGACAGCCTGCCAGAGATATTTCGCAAGTATGGCGCCAGGGTCCTCGCGCGCGGAGGCCGTTACCAGATCATGGAGGGCCCGCACGACTTTCACCGCTTCGTCGTGATCGAGTTCCCCACCTTCGAGCAGGGTGTGGCCTGCTTCCAGTCCGCCGAGTACCAGGAAGCCGCCGGCTTCCGTCGCGGCGGCGCCGGCGTCGTCGAGAACGTCATCGTGGAAGGGGGAGATGCAACGCCGCGCTGATCTACCGGCTGAAGCCGGAAGCCACAGCTGCAGTCACGCGGGGGCTGAAGCCCCCGCGCCACATGACCAATTGGCGATTCGTAGAGCGGGGGCTTCAGCCCCCGCGGTTACCGAGGCCGCTGCCGGCTACGTCGTCGGCGCGGCGGTCTTCGAGAGCACGCGATCGGCGATCGCCTTGAACTCGTCGGCGGTGAGCAGGTCTTTCTTCTCGAACGATTTGGCCTTGATGAGCAGCAGCATCTGCATCCGCTCCTCTTCGGTGGCGGTGATGCCGAGCTTCTCGCACCACTCTTCCATCGAGGGCGGCCCGCTGTTCTTTCCCAGCACGATGGACACCGGCTTCTGCCCGACCAGCTCCGGCGCGAACGGGATCGACTCGAGCGGATGCCCCTTGCGTCCGAGGCGGACCCACCCGGCAATGATGCCCGACTCCACTTCGTAGAGCTTCTCTCCGACGATCGGGCGGTTGGGCGGCTGCGTGACCTTCGCGAGCTCCATGACGAAGCGCGAAGTCTCCACGAACTTCTCGGTCCTGATGCCGATGTCGATGCCATGCAGGCACAACAGCGACATCACCACGTCTTCGCACGGGACGTTGCCCGCGCGCTCGCCCAGCCCGGTGATCGTTGTCTGCGCGACCGACGCCCCGGCCTGGAGCGCGGCGATCGTGTTGGCCACGCCGAGACCGAAATCCTGGTGGCAATGAATCTCGACCGGCTTCTTCAGGCGGTCGATCACCCTGCCGACGACGTGGCGAATCGCGTCGGGCGTGGCGCCCCCCATCGTGTCGGCCATCGTCAGCGAATCCATGTGACCCTCGGTGGCGACCTGCTCCACGATGTCGAGGAAGCGGCTGACCTCCGTGCGCGTCGCATCGATTGTGAAGAACACGGTGTGCAGGCCGGCTTCCTTTGCCGCCAGGGTCGTCTCGATCGACGCCTTCATCGCGCGTTCGATCGGCCAGCCGTAGCCGTGCTGGATCATGTGGTCGCTGGCCGGAATCTCGATGACGATGCCCTTGCAGCCGGCCTCCTTGACGACGTTGACCTCGGCCGGGATGCAGCGGGAGAACCCGTAGATGTCCGCCTTCAGGCCCAGTGCGGCAATGTCTGAAATGGCAGCGCGGTCCTGGTCGGAGACCGCCGGCATGCCCGCCTCGATCCGGTGGATGCCAAGCGCGTCCAGCTTCTTCGCGATCGCAACCTTCTCTTCGCGCCGGAAGACGACGGCGGTCTGCTGCTCCCCGTCCCGCAGCGTCACGTCGTGGATCTTGATGTCCTTCTTGAACTTATAGCTGCTGGTCACCTCGGGGAGGTACGACCAGGGGCTGATGAACCACTTATCCGTCTTCCATGGCGTCTGCATATGTCCTCCGGGCCTGACGGTAGCGAAGCTCCGCCTCAATTCGACAAGCGGATCGGCGGACCTTCGCTACTGGGAGATGTCTAAAGCGGGCGGATGATACACCTGCGAGTACAACGGCTTCAATCCGGGCGGATCCATTATGGTCCGCCGGCGTCCTGTCGGCGCTCCCGGCCGAACGCGGCCGCCGGGCCGCGCGTCCCGGCAACAATCCGGCATAAAATCAGGACTTCGGCGGATCCCGAGGGTGGCATGCCTACGATTTCGTTCAAGCTGAACGGCACGGCGACCGAGGCGAATTACGAGCCCGGCATGCACTTGCTGGAGGTGCTGCGCGAGGAGTGCGGCGTGGTGTCCGCCAAGAACGGCTGCGCCCCCGAAGGTGCGTGCGGGTGCTGCCTTGTCGTGATCGACGGCCGTCCGGCACTGTCATGTCTGCGTAAGCCGGAACAGATGGCGGGCCACGACATCGTCACGCTGGAAGGCCTCCCTGAAGCCACCCGGAAAGCGATCGCGGACGCCTTCGTCCTCGAGGGCGGCGTGCAGTGCGGCTTCTGTATCCCGGGCATCGCCGTCCGTGCCTCCTCGCTCATCCAGAGCGGCAAGTCGGACGACCGCGAGGCAATCGCCAAGGCGCTCGACGGCCACATCTGCCGGTGCACGGGCTATGGCCGGATCATCGACGCCATCCAGACCGCCGGCGAGGCCGTGGCCAGCGGCGGCACGCTGCCACGCACCGAGCCGCGGCGTCATGACTATTTCGGCGAACCGTTCGGCCTGACACGGAACCCTGAGCTGGCTGAAGGCCCGCATGGCCGGAAGAACGGGGACGGCGTGGGCCGTGTGGTGCCCCGTCTTGGTGGAGCGGCGCAAACGCTCGGCGAAAAGCCGTTCATCGACGACCTGCGCGTCCCGGGCATGCTGCACGGCGCCATGGTGATGACGGACCATCCGCGCGCGCGTGTGCTGAAAATTCATACGGAGGACGCGCTCGCCATGCCCGGCGTGGTGCGCATCCTCACTGCCGCCGACGTGCCCGGGTTCCGGGGGCAAGGCCTCAACGACGCCGACCAGCCCGTGTTCGTCGCTGAAGGGGAAGTGAATTGCTGTGTCGCCGACTTTCTCGCGATGGTCGTGGCCGATACGCAGTTTCGCGCACGCGAGGCCGCAAGAAGGGTCAAGGTCGACTACGAGGTGCTCGAGCCGCTGACCGATCCGTTCAAAGCGCTCGAGCCTGGCGCGCCGCTGGTGCATTCCTCCGACGTGTTCGCTCCGCGGCCGTCGAACGTGCTGCAGCCGGTCACTGCTTTTTCGCGCGGCGACGTCGACGCGGCACTCGCCGGCGCGAGGCACGTGATCGAAGCGACCTTCCAGACCCAGCCGGTCGACATCGCCTTCCTCGAGCCGGAAGCGTGCCTGGTGGAGCCGCAGGGTCGCGGCGTCAAGGTGCACACAGACAGCCAGGGATCGGTCTACGACCATGCGCAGATCGCCAAGATCCTGAATACCGACCCGAAGGACGTCGAAATCGCGCTCTACCCGAGCGGCGGCGCCTTTGGCGCGAAGGAAGAGCTGTCAATCCAGGCGCAGACGTCGATCGCCGCACATCTGCTGCAGCGGCCGGTGAAGACCGTGCTCACGCGCGAGCAGTCCACCCAGCATCACGTGAAGCGTCACGCGATGACCATCGCGCTCACCGTGGGCGCCGACGCCGAGGGGCGCCTCCTTGCACTGCGGTCGCGGATCGTGTCCGACGCCGGCGGCTATCACACGACGAGTGCGAAATGCTCGCTTCGCGCCGCGTGCCACTCGGGCGGGGTGTACCGGATTCCCAACGTCGACGTCGAATCCAAGGCCGTGTACACGAACAATCCGAACGGCGGGGCGATGCGCGGCTTCGGCAGCAACCAGGCGCAGTTCGCCATGGAAGGCGTGATGGACATCCTGGCCGAGAAGATTGGCGTGGACGGCTGGGCGATCCGCGAGCGCAACATCCTGAATCCGGGCGACCGCTTTGCGACGGGCCAGGTCATGCGCGAGAGCGTCCGCGGGGTCCGCGAAACGCTCAACGCCGTCAGGGAGGTCTACAAGAGCGCGAAGTTCAAGGGCATCGCCTGCGGCATCAAGAGCACCGGCCTCGGCAACGGCACGATCGAGGGCGGCTACATCACGATCCGCGTCGTCGAGGGACCGAAGCTCGAGATCCTCAACGGCTACACGGAGATGGGGCAGGGCCTGTACACCGCGACCTTACAGGCGGTGTGCGAGGAGACGGGTCTCCCCGCCTCGATCATGACCGTCGCGTGGGACAAGGAGCTCGGCGAGAAGTGCGGCGAGACCTGGGCTTCGCGAGGAACGACGCTCAGCTGCGCCGCCGCGCAGCGGGCCGCGCGGCAGCTGGTGGCTGATTTAGAGAAGGTCCGGCTGAAGCCGGACCCCACGTACGGAGGGGCCGGCTTCCCGCCTCCG
>DATDHP010000445.1:0-2604 GCA_036521515.1 Vicinamibacterales bacterium | reverse complement strand
CTCCTCGTCGGGTTGCTCGTGTTCCTGCAGGCCTACGTGCCGCCGTTCACCTCCATGGTGGTGCGATGACGGAAGGCCGCGGCGTGAGCCAGGCATTTGTGAATGAGCTCACGCGAGTGTGCGGAACCGACGGGGTGTTTCACGAGCCGGTGGATGTGCTGGCGTACGAATGCGACGGGCTTCCGCATCTGCGCGCGCAGCCCGCCGCCGTCGTCCTGCCCTCGACGGCCGGACAAGTGCAGGCGGTCGTGCGCCTGTGTCATCGCGACGGGATCCCGTTTGTCGCTCGTGGACACGGGACCGGGCTGTCAGGGGGCGCACTCCCGGTACCGGGCGGCATCGTCATTGGCCTGGGCCGCCTCAACCGCGTGCTGGAGGTCGACATCCCGAACCGGCGCGTGACGGTGGAGCCGGGAGTCACGAACCTGGAGATCACGCGGCGGGTCGCTCCACGCGGCTATTACTACGCGCCCGATCCGTCCAGCCAGCAGGTGTGCTCGATCGGCGGCAACATCGCCGAGAACTCGGGCGGAGCGCATTGCCTGAAGTACGGGTTCACGGTCCATCACGTGCTGGCCGTGGACTTCGTGCTGCCTGACGGGGAGCTCGTGCACATCGGGAGCGGTCACGCCGATGCGCCGGGCCCCGACCTGCTCGGGTTGATCATCGGGTCGGAAGGCACGCTCGGCATCGTGACGAGGGCCGTCGTCCGCATTCTTCGACGGCCCGAGAGCGTGCAGACGCTGCTCGCGGCCTTCGCAGGGATCGACGCGGCAGGCGAGGCGGTGTCGGACATCATCGCCGCGGGCATCGTGCCGGCGGCGGTCGAAATCATGGACGCGCTGACCATCCGCGCCGTCGAGGCCGCGGTCCATCCCGGATTTCCTCCTGCGGATGCCGTGTTGATCGTCGAGCTCGACGGCCCGGCGGCCGAAGTGCAGGCGCTGTTCGCGACCGTCGAGGAGATCTGTCGCCGACGCCGAGCCACCACCATCGAGATCGCGCGCGACGAGGCGCAGCGCGCACGGATCTGGAAGGGCAGGAAGGCGGCGTTTGCGGCGATGGGGCGTGTCTCGCCGAACTATTACGTCCAGGACGGCGTGGTGCCGCGCACGCGTCTGCCCGAGGTGCTCCGCCGCATCCGCGACCTCGAAGCCCGCTCGGGACTCAGGATCGGGAACGTCTTTCACGCCGGCGACGGCAACCTGCACCCGCTCATCTGCTACGACGCGCGCGTGGCGGGCGAGTCCGACCGCGCCGCGGCGGTGGCCGGGGAGATCCTGTCGTACTGCGTCGAGGCCGGCGGCTCGATCACCGGCGAACACGGCGTCGGCGCCGACAAGCGTGACGCCATGCCTGTCATGTTCTCGGAGGCCGATCTCGACATGATGCGTCGCGTCCGCGGCGCGTTCGATCCGCGTGGGCTGTGCAACCCCGGGAAGGTGCTCCCGACGCCGCGCCTGTGCGGGGAGAAGGCGGGTCCCTATCGCCCGCATCCCGCGGAAGAGGCGGGGCTGGCCGAGCGGCTCTGATCATTGGCGATTCGTGAATCGTGAATCGTGATTGACGCGGGAGTCACGAGTCCAACACGCATGGGGAATCACGAATCACGAATCGTGAATCACGAATGCCTTGCCGCGCTGGCTGCCGTGGCCGGTCCGAGCGCCGTCCGTGCCGCCGGCGCGGCTGATGCAATCGACGGTGTCCAGCCAGCGGCCGTCGTGGAGCCTGACACGCCAGAGGGCGTGGCTCGCGTCCTCGCCAGCGCCTCGGACGCACGTCTCAGCGTCGTGATACGAGGCAGCGGTACCAAGATGTCATGGGGTCGCGTGCCGGCGGCGATCGATCTCGTGCTCGGTACTCGCCGCCTTGCGCGGGTGATTTCGCACGCGCACAGCGATTTGACCGCGGAAGTACAGCCTGGCGTGAGGCTCGACGCCATGAACCGCGAGCTCGCGACGCAGCGGCAATGGCTGCCGCTCGAGTCGGCGTTCGAGCACGCGACCATCGGGGGCACGCTGGCGACCAACGACGCCGGAGCCATTCAGCATCGCTTCGGCACGCCACGCGATCTCCTCATCGGCGTGCACCTCGCCACCACTGACGGCCGGATCGTCAAGGCCGGCGGCAACGTTGTCAAGAACGTGGCGGGCTACGATCTCGGCAAGCTGGTGACCGGCTCGTTCGGGAGCCTGGCGGCGATCGTCAGCGCGACGTTCAAGCTGACGCCGCTGTCCGGCGCCGTGGGTACGCAGACGTTCACGTTCACGGATCGGACCGCCGCGACGGGTGCCGTCAATGCGCTTACAGACAGTCAGCTGGATCCTATTGCGCTCGACGTGCGGGCAGGCTCCGGCGTTCCAGGCAGTGGCGAGCCTCGGGTGGGGATCCTGGTTCGGTTTGCGTCGACAGCGCGCGTCGTCGAGGCCGAGATGACCAAAGCAGCAGAGCTGATGGACCGCTTCGAGTCGCGTGCGGGCGATCCGGTGCTCGGTGCGAACGACGAAGCGCTCTGGAGGATGCAGCGTGCGCGTGCGTGGGACGGCTCGGGTGCGGTGATCAAGGTGAGTTGGCTGCCGGCCTCGCTCGAAGCCGTCCTGGCGG
>DATDHP010000444.1:0-2259 GCA_036521515.1 Vicinamibacterales bacterium | reverse complement strand
AGACCGGGCACGGGCATCGTTCGGCGTTGGTAGCTGCCGGTCCTTTTCGCCAATGTCTGGCTCTGGCCAGATTTTTAGTATGGCCCAGGGCAGACAGACTCCACGGCGGTCGTTTGCGCTCGTGCCAGCACGAGTGTCATCACGGCCGATAGCCTCATCGTCTGAAGTTTGCTCTTCCAGCCGTCATGGTGCATGAGGTTCTCGACGCTCCGCGAGTCGTTGTTGCCAGCCGCGCGATGACGGAACTGCCCCCCGCGCCAATAATCTGTGAGACAACCTCCGTCGGAAGATTAGTGTAGGGGCGGGGAGGTGTCAGGATCGTGATCAAGATGCTTCACCCGACGGTGGTGGACCAGTCGCCCGTGGGAGAGCCGGAGCGGAGGGGCGACGAGCGAAGCGAGGCGCCCCGAAGCGGAGGGTCTCCCACGGGCGAGCGCGACGTCGTGCCCGGCCGGCCCGACCCGGAAGTGTCAGCGAAAGCCCAGCGCCGCCGGTTCACCGCGGAGTATCGGCTCGGCATCCTCAAAGAAGCCGACAGCTGCAAAAAGCCGGGTGAGCTGGGCGCGCTGCTGCGGCGCGAAGGGTTGTACAGCTCGCATCTGATTACGTGGCGCCAGCAACGGGAGCGCGGCGCGCTGACCGGGATGCGCGCCATCAAGCGCGGGCCCAAGGCGCGGCCCGTCGATCCGCGCGTCAAACAGCTCGAAGCGGAGAACCGGCGGCTGCAGCGCAAACTGCAGCGAGCGGAAACCATCATCACGCTCCAAAAAAAAGTTGCGGAGATCCTGGGGATCCCCCTGAAACCCCTCGATCTCGACGAGAGCGATTGATGACGGCGATCGCCAGTGTGATCGCGACGGGCGAGACGTCGGCGCTGTGTGCGAGCGTCGGCGTCTCGCGCGCCTCTGTCTATCGGCGCCGGCGGCCAGCGGAGTCGCCGCGGCCTCGGCGGGCCCGGCGCGCGTCGCCGCGCGCCCTGCAGCCGGCCGAACGGCAGGCGGTCCTCGACGTGCTGCACAGCGAGCGCTTCGTCGACCAGGCGCCCGCCGAAGTCCACGCCACGCTGCTCGAGGAGCACATCTATCTCTGCTCACCGCGGACGATGTATCGCCTCCTGGCCGACGCCGGCGAAATCCGGGAACGGCGCGATCAGGTGCGGCACCCGGCGTACGTGAAGCCGGAGCTCGTGGCGATGGCGCCGAATCAGATCTGGTCGTGGGACATCACGAAGCTGAAAGGGCCCGTGGCCTATCTGTACTTCTCGCTCTACGTGATCCTGGATCTCTTCAGCCGGTACGTCGTCGGCTGGATGGTCGCGGCCCGAGAGAGCGCGCGGCTGGCCGAGCGGCTGATCGCGGCGACCTGTCAGAAGCAAGGGATCGCGCCGCACCAGCTGACGATCCATGCCGACCGCGGCGCGCCGATGCGGAGCAAGCTCGTGGCGGAGCTATTTGCCGACCTGGGAATCGCCGGCAGCTTTTCCCGGCCGCGCGTCAGCAACGACAATCCGTTTTCGGAAGCCCAATTCCGGACCGTCAAATACCGGCCGGAGTTTCCGGACCGATTCGGCTCGATTCAAGATGCGCGCGCAATCGGCCATGCGCTGTTCACCTGGTACAACGACGCGCATCATCACAGTGGCCTGCGGTACCTGACGCCGGCCGACGTGCACTACGGCCGGGCCGCGACGGTGCTGGAGGCCCGCTATCGGACGCGTCTGGTCGCCTACGCGGCGCATCCCAAGCGCTTCGTCCTCGGCCCGCCGAAGCGGGAAACCCTGCCGAACGCGGTTTGGATCAACGCGCCGACGAAAACGGCTTGCCAGGATGCCCTACAAACGACGATCGTCACCCCGGACGACCCGCAGCATGGGGTCATTCGCGGGTCCGACATCATCGAAGAGGATCCGTTGATCGTGCGCGTCAACAGCGTGGCGGCGCTTCACTAAATGCGGAAGCCGGTTGTCTCAAAGTCGTTGACGCGGCCCGGTTTCGAGTACCTGGTGATCTACCGTTCCGACACGAAGCCCCTTGAAATCGTTCGAATCCTCCACCGCAAGCGGGACGTGAAACGGCTGCTCGACGAGTAGCTGCGGACTGAGCCAGGAAATCGACGCGCGCGCACATCAACGCGAGTTGTCTGATCGCGAGGATTCGGAATGGGTTGGCGAAGGTGTTCGGCAAGTACGCCCGCGCTGGCGGTCCTGCTATGCGTCGGCTGATCAGGGCGTCCGCGCTGTGCGTCGGGGCGATCCCGCCA
>DATDHP010000443.1:0-2659 GCA_036521515.1 Vicinamibacterales bacterium | reverse complement strand
GCCCATCGCCTGCATGTCTGCGGTGGCGTGCGCGCGGTACGCGCCGCCGGGACGCAGCTCGTACTCGGTCGCGCCCCGATAGCCGTATTTCACCGTCCACTCCGGCGACGTGATGGCGTCCCAGATGGCCTGCGGCGTCGCCTTGATATAGACCTCGTACACCTGTGTGGTCACGCCCGCTTTCGTGTCTGCCGACATGATGCCTTTGCCTCCAGTTCCGCTTTGAGCTCCGCGAGCGCCGACACCTAGACATCTCCTAAGGCCTGAGTCGTGACAGATGAAGCAAGTTTCTAGTAGCGAAGATCCGCCGATCCACTCGTCGGTTTGAGGCGGAGCTTCGCTACTGCTCCGCGTACTTGTGAATCCACCGGTTGTGGATCAACCGGATGGGCACCGGGTTCAGGAAATGCAGCTTCTCCCTGCCTGACCAGCGCGTCACGACGAGGCGCGCCGCTTCGAGCACGCGGAGGTGCTTCATGACGCCGAAGCGGGTCATCTCCAGCTGCGATTCGAGCTCCGTCAGCGTCTGGCCATCGCGCGCGAAGAGCACGTCGAGAAGGTAACGACGCGTCGCATCCGCCAGTGCCTTGAAGACGCGGTCGTCGTTCATGCGTCAGAGAATATGTGACCATTTGGTCACATGTCAAGCACCGGCAGTTTCGCTCTGAGAATTCCTGGCTTCTTGCAAAGCTCCGAGAGGATGCTCGTCGAGAGCGGCCGCGCTCGCGGGTCGACGCGGGAGCGCGGCCGGGGTAACAGCGATCGCCTAGCGGACGACGCGGCGCCTGACGAACAGGGCGAGTCCCATCGGTCCCATCGTGCCCGTCAAGCCACGGCCTTGCCCGTCTGCTCGCGCCGGGCGTTCGCCAGCAGTACCGCCACGGCGCACGAGGCCAGCCGCGCCTGCACCGAATCGGCGCGGCTCGTCAGGACGATGGGCACCCTGGCGCCGAGCACGATGCCGGCCGAATCCGCCCCGGCCAGGAAGCTGAGGCTCTTGGCGAGCATGTTGCCCGCCTCGAGGTCCGGTACGACCAGCACGTTGGCCCGCCCCGCCACCGGCGAGTCGATCTTCTTGATCGCGGCGGCCTCCAGGCTGATGGCGTTGTCGAGCGCGAGTGGGCCGTCGAGGAGCCCGCCCGTGATCTGCCCGCGGTCGGCCATCTTGCACAAGGCGGCCGCCTCGATGGTCGACGGTACCTTGGAATTCACGGTTTCCATCGCCGAGAGGATGGCGACGCGGGCCTCGGGCTGACCGAGGGCATGCACGAGATCGATGGCGTTCTGCACGATGTCGATCTTGTCCTCCAGCGTCGGCGCGATGTTCACGGCGGCATCGGTGATGACGATGGCATCCGGATGACCCGGCACGTCCATCACGAAGCAGTGGCTGAGGCGCCTCGCGGTCCTCAATCCGGTCTCGCGCTTGACGACCGCGCCCAGGAGCTCGTCGGTGTGAAGGCTGCCTTTCATCAGCACGTCCGCCCGGCCCGACCGCACGAGCGCCACGGCCCTTTCCGCGGATTCCTGGCTGTAGCTGGCGTCGATCACGGCATACGGCGAGATGTCGAGCTCGTGTTCGGCCGCCACCGCTGCGATGCGCGCGGCCGGTCCCACGAGCGTCGGCGCGATCAACCCGAGCCTCGCCGCGTCGAGCGTCCCCTCGAGCGAGCTCCGGTCGCACGGGTGCGCCACGGCGGCAGACACGGGAGGCAGCGACTGGCAGCGCTCGATGAGGCGCCGATACTTTTCATGCGTGTGGGCCATGGGCTCTCTCCCCTCCGTCCGCCACCGCCAGCCGCCCGGGAAAGCCGCGACGATCCTCGGGAACGAGGCTCGAGCCGCCCGTTATTGGGCCCTGGTGGGAGCCGCGTGAACGAGCCGATGGCCGGAACATGAACGGCATCCCGTCGGGTCTGTCACCCTCACGTGCCACGCCGGCGAGCGCCATCCGCACCTGCCGTCGTCGGCTCATTACGAAATACCGTGGGTCCGGCCGTTTCAATTCGGCGCTTGCCTCAGTGATCCGGAGAGTCCGCGTCCGATGGCACTGGTGCGGGCACAAACGGTGCCGGCGAGACGGATTGACATGTTCTTTCGCGACCCCGGACACAGTAGCGAAGCTCCGCCTCAAACTGACGAGTCGATCGGCGGATCTTCGCTACTAGGCACGATGCTGGCATCCGGCCTTCCACGTCACACAGCATCGAACCAATGACGATTGCCAGACGATTGATCGTCCTGCTCACGGTCCCCCTGGCGGCGCTGGTGGGGCTGGGCGTCTTCACCCGCCTGCAACTCGAAGAGATCGAGGCGCGCAGCAGGTTCGTGGCGGAATCGCGGAACGTGGCCCTCGCCACGCTTGGGAATCTTTCCCGGAGCTCAGCCGAGCTGCGCGTGAATCTGCGGAGCCACTTGCTGGCCACGACCGAAGCGCTCCGCGCCGAGGCCCGTGCGCTGTTCGACGAGGACGAACGGGAGGTGAACCGCCTCCTTCAGGAGTACGCGGACGGTCTGGTCCTCGGCGACAAGGACCGGCGGCTGCTCACTGAGTATCAGAGCGTGAGCCGCGAGTGGATTGCTGGCGCGAAGCAGACCATGTCGCTCGCGGATGAAGGCCGTGGCGGGGAAGCGCTGGCTCTTTTCACCGGCAGGATCG
>DATDHP010000442.1:0-4690 GCA_036521515.1 Vicinamibacterales bacterium | reverse complement strand
CGATGGCGTGCGTGCTGAAATGCAGCAGCGGCACGCCACGCAGATCCTGGTGGAGGAACCGTTTCTGAGCGTCGGCGCCAAGGTGCAGTTCCGACCGTCCGGCGAGCGAGTCGGCAATGCCTCGAACCTCTTCGTCGGCATAGGACAAAGGCGGCAGCGCGGCCGCGTCGGGCGAACCGGCGGCCGACACCGGCGGCGGATCGCCGAACGCGACCAGCTGGCGCTCCCACGGCCACTTCCACAGTCGGTCTGGCGGCGCGGTGCGGCGGACGAGAAACGCCGCCGACGGAAGGTAGCTGACTTCGAACCGCTCGACGAGCAGCTCGTGTGTGTTGGGAATGGTCAGCGCTTCGAACGGGATGAAGTGGAATGGCCCGTCGGCAACGACGAGCAGTCGCGTCACGCCTCTGAGGTCGGGCAACCCCGAGAGCAGGACACGTCCGGCGGCGATCGACGCCGCGTGCCAGCCATCGCCCGCGCGCGACACGGTGTCGGCCAGACGCTGCACGCGCTTGATATCGTCCAGGCTCGTCGCCTGCTTCACGATGCCGGACGCGGATGAGGACGTCCAGACGAGCGCCGAGGCCGACGCGCCGCTCCAGTATTCGAGCAGCAGCGTGTCGGGGGCAATCTTCGGCTGGACATCGCCAAGTGACAGGGGCTGCGCGTCCAGCTGCAGACGATCCTGCCAGGTGCGCGCGCGGCTCTGTTCGATGAGCCCGAATATGTCGGCCGCCGAGGCAGACGGTTCCGACAGCCGGAGCGCGATCAGCGCGTCGTAGACGTCGCGCTTGTCGGCCAGGAACTCGGACCTGAGGGCAACCGTTCGCAGATCGGCGCGAACGGATTCGATGGCGGCGATGGCGTCCTCGTACGACCGCCGGGCGTCACCGCCGCGGCGGTCTGCCTCGACGACCCGGCCGAGGCCGTAGAGCGCCTTCCACTGCTCCTCGACGAGCCCGGCGCCTGTGGCGCCGCCGAGCGCGGCCTGCAGCTCGCGCGCCGCTTCGGCAGGCCGCCCCATGCGCCGGAGCGTCTCGCCACGGTACAGAAGCGCCTGGATTTCCCCACGCCGGTTCGTCGATTCGCGTGCCAGCTCCAGCGCGGCGCTGAACGCATCCAGCGCCCGCCGGTTATCGTTCAGGTCCAGGGCGTACGCGGTGCCGATGTTGCGCCAGGCGCCGATCTCGCCGTCGCGATGCCGCTCACGGGCGAAGAGCGCCTGCGCCTGCCGGTAGGTCTGCAGCGCTTTCACGGGGTCGCCGAGACGCCGCAGGAGTGCACCCTGATTGATCAGCAGCTGCGCTTCTTCGCTCGGCCGCATCGTGTCGCCGGTCCTGAGCTGCCCGTACAGGTCGAGCGCACGCTCGTCGGCGCCAAGCCGCTGATGGAGCGCGGCCAGGTTCGAGATCGTCATCCTGCGCAGGCGCGCGCGCGAGCCCTCCGACGTCCGCCTGTCGATGTCCTCGATCGCGGCCTCATACAGCCGGAGCGCATCCGCATACCGGCCCCGCATGAAATGCACGCCCCCGATGTTGTTCAGGCGGAGAGTCTCTCCGTCGCCATCGCCGCCGGCGCGATCGAGCGCCAGCGCCCGCTCATAGCTCGCCAGCGCGTCGTCGTATCGGCCGAGATACAGGCTCGCGGCGCCGATCGCGTTGAGGTTGCGTGCCGCGTCCGCCCGCTGCCCGAGCTGCTGGTGGAGGTCGTACGCCTCCTGCGCCTCCTTTATGGCCGCCTCGTACTGGCCCAATGCCAGCGACGCCTCGGTCGCGGCCGCGAGCGCGCGGGCCAGCGCCGCTCGATCGCCCGACGCGCGCAGGTCGGGCAGCAGCGCCTGGATCGCGCGTTGGGCGTCGCCGTTCCGGCCCTCGCGTTGGAGAGCAATGGCGTCGTCGAGCGTTGTCGCTGAAAACGACGACGTACCGATCGTCATCAACAGGACAAGAACGAGCGGAGGGACGATTCGCCTGGGCCGGTCCATGCTGGGGGTGACAGTTTCCTGAACAGGGATCGAAGGGGCTCAGTATACCGCCTGTTCCGCGCCAGCCGCATCTCACGTCTCATACAGGAGAGGTATCACCGTGAAAGGAGGTATCACCGTGAAAGGGAGAAATGGAGTTCGACCGCGTGTTGTGAGCGTCTCCGTGCTGGCGTGGCTTTTGATGCTCGTCGCAGCGGGTGCATTCCCGGCGGAGGCGCACACCAAGGCATACGTGGCTCACGCGGCTGCCAACGTCGTTTCGGTGATCGACACCGCCACCGGCGCCGTGATGGGCACGGTTCCCGTCGGCGCCCGTCCCGCAGAAGTCGCCATCACCCGCGACGGCAGCCGCGCCTACGTGACAAACGGCGACTCCGACTCCATATCGGTGATCGACACCGCGTTCGATACGGTCGTCGCGACAATCCCGGTTGGAGACGGCCCGTCGCATCTTGCGCCGACGCCGGACGGGAGCTTCCTGTACGTCATGACGGCGGGCGGAACAGTCGAGGTCGTCGACACGACGCTGCACATCATCGTGGCGACCATTCCCGTGGGCGCCAGCGGCGACATCGCCATCACGCCGGACGGCGCCCGCGCGTACGTGGCGGCCGGCCTCCTCCATGTCATCGACACCGCTGCGAACGCAGTCGTCAAGTCGTTTACGGCCGAAGTGGCGCCGGTTCCCGGCGTGTCGACCACCGCATCGTCGGTTGTCGTCTCGCCCGACGGGGCTCGCGCCTACGTCGGGGTCTTCAAGTTTGGCGCCGGACCGTTCGGGATAACCGCGAGCGGCAGCATCATCCTGGTGGACACTGCCTCGGAATCCGTGACAGGCGAGATCGTCATCGGCTCGGTGCCGGGCCAGATCGCCCTGACGCCGGATGGAAGCCGGGCCTACGTGGGCATCCAGTCGACGTTCGTCAACACCGGCTATGGCATGGGCTTCCTGCCGGGACGTCACGTCGTCGTGATCGACACGATCTCGAACAGCGTGTCGTGGCCGGCGATCATCGATCTCGGAGCTCCCAGCCGCACGCCGGCCGGCATCGGCGTCACGCCGGACAGGCGCGCCATTTACATCGCCGTTCCCTTCATCAGTTCGATTGCGGTGGCCGACGTGAACAGCAACGCCGTGACCAGTTTTCTTTCCGCCACGCCTGGACCCGGCCACGTTGCCGTTGTCCCCGACGCCACGGCCCCGCTCGTGCCGTACGTCATGGCGGCCACCGACGACAGCTCGACCATGACGACGGCCGGCGGCCCGGCGGTGGCGAACGTCCTCGCGAACGATCGAATCGGCGGCCTCGCCGCGACGCCAGCGCACGTCACACTGACGCAGGTGTCATCCACGTCCGAACGACTCGCACTCGACCCCGCCAGTGGCGCGGTCACCCTTGCTGCGGGCGGGGCCGTAGGAGTCGAAACGCTGGTCTACCGGATCTGCGAGATCGCGGACGCCTCGAACTGCGACGACGCCACGGTGACGGTGAATGTGCTGGCGCCGTACGTCATCGATGCGGCCAACGACAGCGGCGGCGTGACATTCCCGGGGGGAACCGTGATCGCGAACGTGCTCGCGAACGACACGCTTGGCGGGACGCCGGCGACGACCGCGCGCGTGACACTGTCCACGGTGTCGTCGACGGCCGCGGGGATGACGCTCGACGCCGCCACCGGTTCGGTCTTCGTTGCGCTGGGCACCGCCGCCCGGACGCACACGCTGACCTATCGCATCTGCGAGATCGTCGACCCGGCGAACTGCGACGATGCCGACGTCACGGTGACCGTGAGGCCCTTCGTGATCGACGCGGTGAACGACACCGGCCTCGTGCCGAAGGCGGGCGGAACTGCAGTTGCCAACGTGCTGGCCAACGACAGGTTCGCTGCCGCCGCCGCCACGCTCGCCAGGGTGAGCCTGGCGCAACTGGCCTCCACGCACGCCGGCGTGTCGCTGAACCCGGCCAGCGGCGCGGTGACCGTCGCTGGAGGAACGGCGCCCGGTCCGTACACACTCAATTACCGGATCTGCGAGATCGCGATGCCGTCGAATTGCGATGACGCGGTCGTCACGGTGACGGTCCTGGCCACGCCGATCGTTGCCTGGGGCGAAAACGTGCGGGCATCGTCGAAGGTGGCGAGGACGCTGATCCCGAGCGTGCTCTCGAACGACCGGCTTGGCAACGGGCCCGCCACGCTGGCGAACGTGACGCTGTCGCTGGTGTCGCTCACTCCGGCGAACAGCAGGATCCGGCTCGACCTCACGGACGGGTCCGTCGACCTGCTCGGAAAGACGGAGTCGGGCCTCTACGTGCTCGTGTACGAGATCTGCGAAATCGCGCTGCCGACCAACTGCGCGCGCGCGACGGTCCGGATCGACTTGAGCGGCGGCATCTAGACCCAAGGCTCAGTACGAAAATCCAATCCCGATGGTGCCAATGATTTTCGACTGATCGCCGCCGTTGAACGCTTCCGCCGTGTCGCCGAGCGACTGGAATCCGTATTCCAGTACGATTCGTTTCGTAGCGGTCGCAAATAAGTCCTTCCTTGCGATCGGGCAGCATGCGTATCGCTGAGCTTCCGTGATTTGCATCGTGCGCCGTACGACGACATCATCAATCGACGCGCATTCACGCGTGAGAATAGTTGCCGGCGAGCCACGGATCGCCGGGACCGTTGATGAAGAAGACGGAACTCAGCCAGAAC
>DATDHP010000441.1:0-8022 GCA_036521515.1 Vicinamibacterales bacterium | reverse complement strand
GCGTGCCATGCAGCAGTTCGGTCTTCACGTGTGCAGCCCCCTAGATAATCTAGGATGAGAGTATGGATTTGGCTTTCCCTAGATAGTCAAGGGGAATATGCCGCGCAGCCAGGCGCGAGACCGGTGCGAAGGGCCACACCCCGCAATCCATGTCACAATCATCCACTTCAGGCGTGAGAATGCGCATTCGGACAGGGCCATGAAGCACATCATTCGTGTCATCGCCGTCTCGTCGTTGCCGGTTCTGGGTGTGCTCGCGCAGACGCCCACCGACCCGTTCCCGACGGCCATTCCCGCGACCGAAGGCGCCATCCGCGTGAACTACCGGGAGTTCGCATCGCTGCCGGACATCGACGGCGTGGCGGCGCGCATGATGAATCTCGTCACCGAGCCGGGGACACGCCGCGTGTTCGTCAGCGACATGCGCGGCCAGCTCTACCGTGTCTCCGAGGACGGCAAGACGGTCACGAAGTACCTGGATATCAATGCGGCGGGCGTGCCGGTCCAGTCGACCGGCCGCGAGCGCGGTTTCCAGAGCTTCGCGGTTCACCCGCAGTTCAACCAGCAAGGCAGCCGGGGCTTCGGGAAGATCTACACCTACACCGACACCACCAACATGACGCCACCGGCGGACTTCCATCCCGCACCAGGCGGAAATGACACGCACCATGCCGTGCTGCTCGAGTGGACGGCCAGGACGCCCGGCGCTGCGACCTACGATGGCGGCGCGCCGCGTGAGCTCATACGATGGCGGGACCCGTTCCAGAACCACAACGGCGGCATGCTCGCCTTCAACCCGTTCGCCGAGCCGAACTCTCCGGACTTCGGCCTGCTGTACATGGGCGTGGCGGACGGCGGCAGCGGCGGCGACCCGCTCCACATGGCGCAGAACCTGGGCATCGCGTTCGGGAAGATCTTCCGCATCGACCCGCTGGGCAACAACAGCGCGAACAAGAAATACGGCATCCCCGCCGACAACCCGATGCGCAACACGCCGGGCGCGCTCCCCGAGATTTACGCCTCCGGCGTGCGCAATCCCCAGCGATTCGCCTGGGACGCGCGCAACGGCGCCATGTTCATGTCCGACATCGGCCAGGGCACGGTCGAGGAAATCAGCCCCGTCACTCCGGGCGCCAACCTCGGATGGAACGTCTGGGAGGGCAGCTACAAGTACGGGGGGCGCCAGGGTGTGGCGCTCGAGAACCGGCGCGGCGACCCGAAGATGACCTATCCGGTCGCCGAATGGGGACAGCTCGACCCGCTCCTGCAAACCCAGTCCGCCGCCGGAGGTCTGGTGGTCTATCGCGGCAACCAGATCCCGCAGCTCGCAAACCTGCTGATCTTTGCCGACATGCCCAGTGGCGAGCTCTTCTACGTGAACGCGGACCGCCTCCCGAGCGGCGGCCAGGACGCCATCCGCCGCATTCTGCTCGACGAGGGCGGCACCGCGAAGACCTTCCTCGAGGTGATCAGGGCCAGGAACATGGCGCAGGGCAAGATGCCCGCGACGCGTGCGGACCTGCGGATCAATATCGGCCCCGACAATCAGGTCTTCCTGCTGAACAAGGGCGACGGCACAATCCGGGTGCTCACGAAATGAGTCCCTTAGACATCTCCTAAGGCCTGAGTCGTGACAGATGAAGCAAGTTTCTGAACGTTCGCCTTAGGACCTGTCTTAGGCGCGGGCGCCACGGCGCCCGCGCATCTAGTAGCGAAGATCCGCCGATCCACTCGTCGGTTTGAGGCGGAGCTTCGCTACCCGCCCACGTATAATGCTCCGCCGTGCACCCGGAGCTCCAGGAATCGATCGACTTGCACGACGCCATCGTCGGCGAGGCGGGCAAAGCCCTGGTCGGTTACGAAACCGAAAAAGCCCTCGCCAATGTCGTGCTGCTGTCGGAAATCCCCACGACCTACGACAAGGAGCAGAAACGCCAGGTCAACGCCGGGAATCTTCTGCTGCGCGGCGTGCCGGGCGTCGGCAAGACGTTTTTCGGGGTCATCCTCGCCGCCATCAGCAACGCGAAGTTCGCCCGCATTCAGGGTCGCGCCGACCTGCAGCCGACGGAGGTCGTCGGCTTTCAGATGATCAATCCGGCGACCGGCGCCTTCATTACCGAGTTCGGGCCGCTCGCCTCCGCCGAGGTCATCCTGCTCGACGAGATCAACCGCATCCCGTTGAAGTCGCAAAGTGCGTTTCTCGAGGGGCTCCAGGATCGGACGGTCACCGTCGGCAAGGTGACCTACGAGCTTCCTGCGTTCAACTTTGCGATCGCGACGATGAACCCGGTCGAGCTGGGTCAGGGCACCTTTCCGCTCTCCGAGGCGGCGGTGGACCGCTTCGCGATCATCGTCAATATTCCGTACCTGCCGCCGGCGGAGGAGCAGAGGCTGGTGAGCTTCGACTTCAAAGGGGTGCATCTGAGCCCGTTGATGTCGAAGGAACGCATCATCGAGCTCCGGTCGGTCATCACGCGTGAAGTGTTCCTCCACGAGGCGCTGGAAAAGTACATCCGCCGCCTCGTCGGCGCCACGCGGCCGTACCACCCCGAAACCGGATGGCATCACCATTCGCCCTCCGAACTGGTGGAGAAGTGCGTCGACCTCGGCGCATCGCCACGCGCCACGATCTGCTGGGGCCGGCTCGTCAAGGTGTGGGCACTGCTGTGGCGGCGGCGAGCCGAGGTCTATCCCGAGGACGTTCAGGATCTGGCAAAGTATGTCCTCCCGCATCGCGTCTGGCTCGGCCCGCACGCCGCCAGTCACGGCGTGACGGTTGACATGGTCATCGACAACATCGTCGATCGCGTGCCGGTGCCATGACCAAGGGCGCGATCGCGGAACCGCTGGTCAACCTCTCGGAGATCGCCGAGATCGAGCTGTTCGTGTTGAAGCGCATGAAGGAACGGACGATCGGCGACCACAACAGCGTGTTCAAGGGGCCGGGATTCAATTTCGTCGGCACACGCGACTGGGAGCCTGGGGATCGAACGTCCTCGATCGACTGGGCGCAGTCGTCGCTGACGAATTTCAGCCCGATCATCACGCGCGAATTCGAGCAGCCGAGCAACGCGACGATCGTCGCGGTCGCGGATGCCTCGCTCTCGACGCGATGCGGCAGGGCGGGGCTGCCGATCGCCGCCGCCATCGCCCGCTCCGTCGCGGCCGTCGGTCTGTCGGCGGTGTTCTTTCAGGATCTCTTCGGACTGGTGACGTTCGACGAGCAGTTCCGTCAGATCGCGGCGGTGCGGCCGCGCATCGGCAAGCCGCACGTGATCCACTGCCTCGACCTCTTCCAGCAGCGGACCGCATCGGATGGATCAGGTCAGCAGGGAGAGTTCACCGCGGCCATCGCAGCCCACCTGCGACGCACGTCGCTGGTGCCGGTGATTTCGGACTTCCTGTTTGCGGATGCCGCGCGGGTCATCTCGGAGCTGTCGCTTCTCAACGCGGTGCACGACGTGTTCCTGATCATGGTCGATGCGCGGTTCGCGTACGAGCTGCCGGACGTATCGGCGGGATGGATTGAGATCTTCGACGTGGAGACCGGCAGGACGCGAATACTGTCCCGGCGCGAGCTCCGACAGCTGGTCGTCCGCATCGAGGAATGGCAGGACGACGTTCAACGGCTGGCTGGCGACGCGGATCTCGACATCGTGCGGGTCGGGCTCGACCGCTGGGAAATGGAGACGGCGCTCGTCAATTTCGTCGCCGAACGGCGATTGCGCAAGATGTAGGATTGCAGGCAGCGAAGCTCCGCCTCAAAGGGGATCGAGGCATTCATGAGCACGAAATCGTGGCGCCTCGGCATGGCAATCATGCTGGCGGTGGGGGGGACCTGGGTGTCGGCCCCGGTGACGGCACAGTCGCCTGCCCGTGGCGCAGAGGCTGGTGACGCCGGGGCGAACCCGATCAACTGCTGGTGGAAGACCGACAAAAGTGCGGTACGGATCGGGGAGCCGTTCGGGCTCACGCTGACGTGCCGTGTGATGGAGACAGATCGTGTCGCGGTCGTTCCCAATGTCAGCGACATCGAGCCGACGTCGATTCAGCTGACGCCGTTCGATGTCGTCGGCGGTACTCGTCAGGAAGACATCGTCACACCGCCCTGGCGCTACCTGGAGTACGTGTATTCGGTACGGCTGCTCGGTGAGGAATTCTTCGGGCGGGACATCGCCATTCCATCCACGAACGTGACGTTTCGCATCCGGACCCGGGGCAGCGATGCCGTGGAGGGTCGCGAACACACCTACGTGCTGCCGTCGATGCCGATGCGGATTCTGTCCCTGCTTCCTGCGCAGGCTGCCGACATCCGGGATCCGTCGGTCGACACATTCGGCGACATCGAGGCGCGACGCTTCCGGGCCACGATGGAGCTGGTTGCCGCTGCGGTTTCTTTTGGATTCGCCGCCGTCCTCCTGATCATCGCCGCCGTGCGCGCCCTGGAGCGATTCCGCAGGCGTGGCCCGGTCGTCGAGCCCACGATGGCGACCCGTACGGTGCTTGGCGGTTGTCTGCGCGAGGTCGACCGCGTGCGGGCGGAAGCGGCGCGTGAAGGATGGACTCCGGGCCTTGCCGCACGGGCGCTCGCCTCCTTTCGCGTTGCCGGCGCGATTGCGTTGTCGCAACCGATCACCCAGAAGTTCGTCACCGGCGATACGCCGATCCGCGAGGGGCAGCTGGCGCTGGGGCACGGGATGCTGCGGAGGCGACGTGCCCTCGTGTCGGCGCCGATCACCGCGGATGCCATCGATCGTCTGCGCACGGCGGGCAACGGGAACAGCGCACCGGGTGTGGCCGGGGATGTGCTCGACCAGATTCGTGCGGCGCTCGCTGGTCTCAACGCCGTCCGCTACGGCCGTAACGGCGGCATCGACGCGCAGCAGCTCGATCTGATGCTCGACCAGGGCAGCCGCGCGCTGCGGCGGTTGCGTGTTGCACGACTGTGGCCGGCGCGCGCGGCCAGGGCGCTGGCGAAGTCGGCCCCCATCTTCGACCTGGGTGCATGGCGCCACTGACCGACCTTCTGATCGTCGTCCGTCGAACGCTCGCCGAGTGGCTGCGGGTGGAGTGGAATGATCTGCACTTTTCAGCCGCCGATACGACGCTGCTGGTGCTGATCGTGCTGCTGGCGACCGCAGCCCTGATGGTGGTCGTCCGCAGCCGCCGCTGGTCGCGCGTGCCGCGCGCGGCGGTCGGCGTTCCCGCGATTCTTCCGGTCATTCGGCGCTCCCCGATGTCGGGCCTCCGGCACGCGCCCTTCCTGCTGTTTCTGCTCGGCCTTCCATTCTTCGCGGTGGCGCTTGCCGATCCGCTCACCGCCTTCACGCGCGAGGAGGTGACCTATCCCGGCCGCCGAATCGCCCTCGTGGTGGACGGATCGAACAGCATGATCCTGCCGTTTGCCACCTCGGAACTGAAGACCAGTTCCAATCGCGCGTTCTTCACCGCGGTGGCGTCGGCCGAGCGCTTCATGAGGCTGCGCATGAACGGCCCCTACCGCGACCTCATCGCGCTGATCCAGTTCGGCACCTACGCGTACGTCGTCACGCCGTTCACGACGGACTACGAGAACGTCCTGCTCAGCATCCGCCTGATCAGCGACCCGGTGAACTGGGCGCGATTCGGCGATGGCGGCACCACGATCCTCGAAGGCATCGCGGAAGGCGCGAAGCTGTTCAAGGCATTCGATTTCATCAACGCCTCCGGCAATCTCATGGTGATCTTCAGCGATGGCATCGACGATCGCCTGCATCTCGAAGGCAAGTCGATCGAACAGCTCGTCGCGACGGCGCGCCAGTCGGCGATTCCGGTCTACATGATCAGAACCGCCTACGACCGGAAATTCGGCGAGGTCCGCCAGGACCGGCTGTGGCAGCCGGCGATCGAGCGAACGGGCGGCCGCTTTTATCCGGCCTCCGACGAAGCCACCATCCTGCGCGCGGTCCAGGATATCGATCGCGTGTCAGCAGGACGGATCGACGTGCGTGAATACACCGCGTACCAGCCGCGATTCTCGGGGTACGCGCTCGTGGCGGTGGCGCTGTGGCTGTCGGCCGCCGTGCTGAAACTCGGGTTCCGCACCTTCAGGACGTTTCCGTAGGGGTGGTATTCGTAGAGGCCGGCCTTCAGGCCGGCCAAGGCGGACCTGAAGGTCCGCCTCTACATGAATACAAGGTGCGAGTATGGAGGTCGCAATGAAGGGGATGGCCGGCTACCTGGTCGGTTCCGTGGTCCTTGCGGTCCTTGGCGCGGTGTGCCTGGGCGCGAGTCGACTCGATCGTCAGATCGCGCACGCGCAGCAGACGCTCCTCACGTCTGACTATGGCGCGGCGGACGCCTCACTCCAGGTCGTGGAGCGCTATTACCAGTACGCGAGCCGCGTGCCGTGGGTAGGCGAAGGGCCTTTGAACGACGTGCGTGCGCGCAGAGCGGCGATCAATTACTGGCAGCGCCGGTACGGCGCCCTGGTGCCGGCCGACCGGACCGATCCTGTTGCCGATGTCGCGCCCGCAAACGTTCAACTGCAGCTCATCGTCGCCGACGCCGTGTATCGGGATGGGCAGCCGCGCTCGACGAACCGTACCGCCACGTTACAGATGCTCGACTCGGCAATCAGCGCGTATCGGGCGGTATTGAACAACGCCCGCCGTCCCGAGGACACGCCCTATGCCGAGGATGCGGCATACAACTACGAGTACGTGGTGCGATTGCGCGATGAGATCGTCAAGGGGCGTCGCCGCGCGCTCCCACCGCCCGACGACGACGGTAATCTCGGTTTCGAGGGCGAACCGGAGGACGCCACGTTCGAGCGCGAGTTCAAGCAGTACGTGCCGCTCGAGAAGGAGGAGCGGGAGAACACCGACCCTGGCAGGACGCCGCCACCGGTGCGCAAAGGTTAGCCGATTTTCACGTCCATGCCCCTTTGGATTGATTTCAGCACGGTGAGCTTTGCCGAACCGCTCTACCTGTGGCTGCTCGCCGTGCCCGGCGGCCTGCTGGTTCTGTGGATCTGGCGGGTACTGCGCCGGCGCGCCGATGTGCGGCGGCTGGAGCGCGGGCGCGTGCTGCCCGTCGGTGAACGGCATCCGCCGCTCGGCGATCTCGCCTTCTGGGTGGCCCTCGGCCTCGCGACCGTCTTCTGCATTCTGGCGCTCGCCAGGCCCGTCGCGCGCCTGTCCCTGATGCGGCGCGCGAGCGCCGACATCGTCATCCTGCAGGACGGATCCGCCTCGATGCACGTCACCGATGTCGCGCCGGACCGCTGGCAGCGATCCGTGCAGTTCCTCCGGGCATTTGGCGAGGCGCTGAGCTGGCGGGGGGACCGCGTCGCATTGGCGTTGTTTGCCTATCACGCCGCGCCGCAAGTGCGCCTGACCAGGGATCCCAATGCGCTGTTCTTCTTCATCGATCACCTCGGGGACCGGTCGCCATTTCCGCTCGAGGACGAACCGACGTGGGACACCAACATCGAGGAAGGCGTGTCATGGGGGTTGAAGCTCGTCGAAATGGATGAGCGGCTCTTTGGCAGTACCAAGAACCCCAAGGCGTTCGTGGTGATCTCCGACGGACAGGCCTGGAGCGGGCAGGTGGCGAAAGCGCTCGCTGGCGCGCGTGCCCGTGATATCCCCGTCCACGTCGTGGGCATTGGCACGACGGCGGGAGGCGTCATCCCGGACCCCCTGGGACGGCCTCCCCTTCGCTCGGCGCTCGACCGCGAATCGCTTGCCGAGATTGCTCGAGCTGGCGGCGGCCAGTATTACGAGATCGGCCGCGAGCCTGATTCAGTCGTGGCAGCAAGGATCATCGGCAGCATCAGACGCCGCATCCCCGCCAGTCAGGTGGACGAGAGCACTGAAGAGCTCTATTGGCAGTTGCTGTTCGCGGCCGCCGTCGTTCTCTGCCTGGGAACGCTCGTCGTCAGACGGCGCGCCGAGCTGTCGTGGCTGGCCGGCGCCGCGCTCCTGACATTTCTCGTCCTCGTCAGCACGATTCGCTAGGCCCGATCACGACACACCGAGG
>DATDHP010000440.1:0-9158 GCA_036521515.1 Vicinamibacterales bacterium | reverse complement strand
GTAACAGCGGCCGCAGCGTGCGCAGGTTCTTCACCTCCTCGAGCGCGAAGATGGTCTCGACGAGTCGCGCGCCGGTGGCTGCGCCGAGCACCGGGTCGATGAGGTCCCGCGCTTTGTCGATGACCTCTTTCCGCGTCATCGGGTTGCGCGGCGTGCCGCGCACGGCGGTGACACGTTCGGACAACCGTGTCCCATTGGTCAGCGTGATCTCGACGACCGCGACCCGCACCGGCAGCATGGGCACGAGCTCCGGGTCCTTCACGAGCTGCACCTTCGCGCGCTGAACGAGAACCTCCGCGTTCTGCATGCGGGACCTGTCGTGCGCCGCCTTGAAGGAGACCGTCTTGTCGATGAGCATCACGGCGGCCATGTGCTGCAGGCAGATGTCCGGGATCTCGCGGTTGTCGACAACGGCCGCGACCGACGGCGCCAGGCGGACGACGACGGATGCGACCTGATCGGCCTCAAACGGGTGCTTGCGGCGCAGGAGCTCGATGGCATCCAGCGGCGCCTGGATCGGCGTGCCGACCGTCCATTTCTTGATGTCCGTGCGCGTGATCTCGAAACGGCTGCCGAGGCCCTCCACGAGGAGCTCGGGCCGTGCCTTGGGCGCATACGCCAGGAAGAAGTTGTCGTCGCCGGTGAAGATGTCGTCGATGCCGTTCCATCCGAGCTTCACCAGCAGTGCGGAGGTGACGCCGCTGCGCGCGGGCATGCCGCCGAACACGAAGCCCTTCTCGATATGATCGGTGTCGCGGCCCCACGCGCCGATACCCGAGGACTGCTGCGCGGTGTAGTCGAGCACCCACCGCATCTGCTGCGCGTCCAGGCCGGCCGCGCACGACGCGGCCGCGGCGGCGCCGAACACGCCGGCGATGGCGTGCGTGCTCATGTGGCTGTCGGTCCTGAACTGCTGCCCACCCATCGCCATCGTCACGCGTGGACCGACGTCATAGCCGAGCGTCACGGCGCGCAGGAACCGCGTGCCGTCCACCCCGAACTCCTCACCCACCGCCAGCGCGGCGGGCACGATCGGGGCGCCGGGATGCGATTGCGACGCGTTGTGCGAGTCGTCCGTCTCGTCCGAGTGCGCGAGGACGCCGTTGGCGAGTGCCGCCTCGATTGGTCCCGCCAGGACGTTGGACCCGACGATGGTCGCGGTGCCCTTCCCGGCATAGGCACGCGCAAAACGAACGGCCGCGTGACCGGGCGGAAGCTCCGACCCCGAGATCATTGCGGCAAGCGTATCGAGGATGTGATGCTTGGCGTGCTCGAGCACGTCGGCGGGCAGCGGCAGGACCGCGGCGCCAGCCATGTAAGTGCTCAGCCTCGCCATCACTGGCCCGGGCGCCTGGGCCTGCACCCGTGCGTACGGCATGGCGCCCGCCGCCACGGTCCATCCCGCCACGCAAAGCACATCCCTGCGCGTGAGCGTCATTGTGACCTCCTGCGGCCGGCTGCCCGCTGCCGGCCGCCGGCTAGAACCCACGCCATAACGGCCGTCCCGCCGGCATCCCCGGCCATGGGATCGACGCCAGCAGGATGATGAGCCCCACCCCGAAATAGATGGCGGCGAGCTTGTGCTTGCGGCTGTCGTCGGCCGCCTTGCGAATCTTCACGCGACCCACGTTCACGAGCGCGACCGCGATCACCATGCCGAGGAGATGCTCGACCGCCCAGAAGCGCAACCCCGCGTTACGCATGGCGCCCCCGAAATCCGCGAACGCCACCCATGTGATGGGGCTGAGCCACGCGTACAGCAGGATACCCAGCAGGAACTGGATGTCGAGGGTAATGCCGAACGACTTGACGATCGTGCCGTCGGTCCGCGTCCACGGGCGGCCGCTGCGCCCGCCGATGGCCCGGATGACCGCGATGACGCCAAGGACGACAACGACCCACCGCAGCCAGGAATGGAGAACCAGGGTCAGCGCATACATGGACGGATTGTAGTATGCGCCTGTCGTTCCCGCTTCTCGCTTCTCGGTTCGTGTTCAACGTTCGGGGTTCGGTTCTCTGTTCCTGAACCGAGAACGGGCGAACCGAACTACGAACCACGAAGCGGACTGAACTTCGAACCTGAACACGAACAAAGAAGCGAGAACGCAGAAGTGTGAACGACAGGCGCGTTCCCGGTTCACGGCGCGTTCACGGCGCCTCACCATAGGCCGCGCGGGCGGCCGGGGCGATGCGGTTCGGCTGGTTCCAGTTTGGATACTTTGCCTGGAGCTCCGCCTGCAGCATCTCCGCCACCACGTCGGACGGCTGGCCTTGCGCCTTCAGCTCGCGGGCTCGGGCCTGCAGGGTTGTGAAGTACTCGCGCCACGCACGCAGCATCGACAGGTCGCCCATCGGACCGTGGCTCGGCACGATGCGCAGGGGCTTCAGCGCCTCGAGGCGATCGAGCGCGGCAAGCCAGGCGCTGACCTTGCCGTCGGAGCTCGCGAACGCCGGGAATGCCTGCATGACCACGTCGCCAGAGAACAGCACGTTGTCACCCTCGACAAATATCACCGTGTCGCCTCGGGTGTGCGTGTTGCCGCCAATGGCCAGGATCCGCGCGCGCACGCCGCCGAGGTCCACCAGGTGCTCTCTTTCGAACGTCACATCGGCGTCGCGGTAATCGACCCCTTCAAGGAGTTGCGCCATCACCGGTGTCCGGCCGGCGAACGATTGCGCTATCTCCAGGCCGAACTCCTCGATGTCGTGAATCTGATCCTGCGACCGAATCAGCGTCGCCGAAGCCGGAAATGCGGAGGCGCCGAGATCGTGTTCCGGGTGGTAATGCGTCGTGACCAGGTAGAGCTCGCTGGTCTTGCCGACCTTCGCGGCTTCCCGGAGCACCGTCTGCCCGTTACGCGGGCCGAGGCCAGTATCGATCACCAGAATCCCGCGCGTGCCAACGACGATGCCGACGTTCGGTATGCCCCCGCCGCCCGGGTCCGGGATGACGTGGACGTGATCCGAGACTTTGACGGTGGAATTCTCCCGCACGATTGGTCCCGGCGGTGACTGCCGGGCCGACGCAGTCGCGGCGACCACGAGCAGCGCGAGGAGGGCCTGTGCACCGCAGGCGCGCAGGAATTTGCAGGTCAGCATGCACCGCTCCTGTTTCGTTGCTGATTCTACTCCGCCTGCAGACCGGCGGCCTCCGGCCCGGCGGCGAACGCGTCCAAGAACACCGGCAGCAGCCGATTCATCGGTCCCAGGTGCGCGCGCGCCGGCGTCAGCCCGCGCGTGAATCCATGCGCCTCCAGCCGCTCGAGCAGTTGCGGCCGGCTGGCGATGACATGCAGCGGCACGTCCCACGACGCTCCCTGTCCGCTGACCGCCGCCGCCGGCTGGTGGTCGCCGATGACGATCATCACCACATCGCGGTCCGCGCGCATGCGGAGGTAGCCACCGATCGACGCGTAGGTGTAGGCGATCGCATTGACGTAGCTCGGTCCCATGTTCAACAGGTCCGGTTCGTGGGCGAGCGCTTCGGCGACGTCCGCGTCGGCGTACGGCTGCGCGGTCAGCAGGCGGGCCCAGTCGGGCTGGTACGGCGCCGTGGGACCGAACGGCGCATGCGTGCTGATCGTCGGCATCACCACGAACACCGGCTTGCGCGCGCGCGGCGCGATCTCCAGGGCGTCGAGACGAGCGAGCGTGAACTGGTCGGGCACGAACCACCAGCCGAACCTCGGGCCACGATAATCGAGCCGCGCGCGGTCGTAGATCTGGTCGAAGCGGTAGAACGCGCCTTCGGGCCACGGATGCGAGTTGCCCGGCATCGCCGCAACGGTGCGATAGCCGCGCCGCGCGAACGTGGTCACCAGCGTGTCGCGCGCCTGCGCCATCAGACGGACGTTCGTATCCTCGTTGCGCACCTCGACGCCGGTCAGCAGGCTCGCGTGCGCGAGCCAGGACGACCCGCCGAACGTGGGCGACTCGACGAACGCCGATACCACACCGCGCCTGGTCGCGTCGATGTCCGCGGCCAATGACGCGCGGCCGGGCGCCAACCGCGTTGCGAACGTGGCATTGTCGTAGCTCACCGCCCCGTAGGACTCGACGAAGACGATGAACACGTCGGCGCCGGCGACGCCCGAGAGGTCGGAGTCGAGGCGCTGCGCCGCGGGGATGATCGTTTCGCTGGCCAGGTCGGTGGTGAAGAGTCGCGCCTGGCGCGCGTAGCTCTCGGTCACTGGCGTGGAAAACCGGAGGACAGAGGGCGCCCCGCTGATGTGCTGCCCGACGAAGAGCAGCGAGACGGCGGCCGCGATCGCGCCAACAACGCGCCGCTCGCACGGGTGGCTCATCGCCTCGGCGACGCAGCCGATTGCCCATCTCAGGAAACGGTGCGCCACGTGCGAAACCAGCAGGACGGCGACAACCACGGCGGCCACAATCCAGGGCGACACCGCGGTCGCCAGCATCGCGGCAACGGCGCCCATGTGACGCACGTCCCAGTAGAGGTTGATCTCACGCCCGTAGACCGCGGGCGCCGTCACGTCTGCATAGCGCCCGATGGCCAGGAGCAGCCACACACCGGCAAGCCAGGTAATCAGCCAGCGCGGCGGGGCGCCGAAGCGGGGCATGGCCAGCGAAAGGCCGAGCACGAACACCGCCAGCTCGATCGACAGGTCGCCCGTCCACTCGACGCCTGGCGTGGGCCAGACGTTGCGGAAGGTCAGCGACACGTTGAGGAGTGCCAGCGCGCAGGCCAGCGCGGTCCACCGCCAGAGGCGGCCTCTCTCTGATACTTTGGGCGTCACGTCTCTCGAAACCGATGGGGTACACGGATTATATCGGCTGGTTGTCGGAATGAGCGTACTCGACCGTACGCTGGGCATAGCCCGCTCGCTGGCCATCTATTACGGCATTCCCGGACGCCAGCGTCGACTGCGACGCCTCTATGGGCAGTTCGTCTCGCGCGGCGACCTCGTCTTCGACATCGGCGCCCATGTCGGCAATCGCACCCGGGCCCTCGCCGCTCTCGGTTGCCGCGTGGTCTCGCTCGAACCTCAGCCGGACTGTGCGCGACTCCTGCGCGCCATGTTTGCGCGGTCGGCAGACGTCACCGTGGTCGAGGTCGCGGTGGGTTCGGCGCCGGGACGTGCGGATCTTGCCCTCAGCTATCGCACACCGACGGTGACGACGCTCTCCCCGTCGTGGCGCGCCGCGCGCCGCACGGACGAGGATTTTGCGGGGATCAAATGGAATCGAACCGTCGAAGTCGCCGTCACGACCGTGGATGCGCTGATCGAGCGGTTCGGAATGCCGGCTTTTGTGAAGATTGACGTGGAAGGTGCGGAGCCGGACACCCTCGCCGGCCTCTCCCATCGTGTGCCGGTCGTCTCCTTCGAATACCTGCCCAAGGCGCTGGATCTCACCGCCGCGTGCACGAGACGACTGCTGGAGCTCGGCGACTACCGGTTCACGTGGTCCCCCGGTGAATCGTTCCGGCTCGCGACCGCGGCCTGCCTCACCGCTTCCGAGCTCATCACTCGCCTGGCTGCGCCCGGTGCGCAACGGCGCTCGGGTGACGTCTATGCCGTGCTGAAGCCTTTCGCCTGACATCAAATGAGTCGCGCTTCGCGCGGACCCGGAACGCACGAACGTCGGACTGGCATCCGGATTGGTTCCTGGACCCGTGCGATGCGAATGCGCAAGCTCCTCTCCCTTTTCTGTGCTCCCGCTACCATTCCGGACCGCGTTCTTACCCAGCTTTCGAAGGTCCGCAGGGCCCGCGATCCATTCCCCGGCGGCCACATGATTGTCGTGGCCGGGGACGCGGATGTGCGGGCGATGAGGACCTCAACGGCCGACTCATCCGTCCTGTCCGAAACCGGGCCATTTTCCTGTGCCAACCCTACTGTTATTCGCTCCGCTTTTGCGCGACCATGGGTCAGGGGGCAGTCGTTGGAACTCCATCTCGAGTGGCGGTGGTTCGTCTTCGAACCGTGGAAAGCCGTGCTTGCGGCAACTGTGGATCTCGTCAGGCGTACGCACTCCTCGCATCGCATCGTCGTCCCACCCATGAGCGAGGCGTGGCTGCAGGAGCACGCCACCGACTTCGCGAAACACGTCGACCATCAGACGTCGTAAGGATCGGGATCCCCGATCCCCGTTTCAGGGCAGCTGCAGGCGCAGCGCAGAGTTCCAGCAGGGCATGAAGCAGGACGTCAGGGCGCGAACGTGCTCTGACGACGATGCAGTTCGGTACCAAAGGAGGTAGTCGTCCGCGTCCGGGCCGGGAACCCGTTCGGGGTTGCGTGGCTGCTTCAAGGCACGCACGAACTGGCGGTTGATTTCCGATAGCGGGTCTTCGCGAAGAAGTCCCAATGATCGGACCTGCTCGGCCACGTTGGCGTCGTCTGTGACGCCGCGCGAGAGTGCGCCTTTGTGCAGGCGCTCAAAGATGACCGCTCCTTCCGTCTCACTGATCTGCACGTTGTCCACCGGAGTCGTCTTGACCCAGTGCGGGAGTCCTTTGAGGAGCACACGATCGCCAAGCTCGAACCGGTCGGCCAGGTCGAGCAGCATGCGACGCAGCGTGTCACTGTCGCCCCCCTTGACAATGCCCAGCAGCAACGACGCGGGTGCAAAGGGATTGTGCAGCGTGTACACGAGCGCCCGCGTGCGTCGGTCGAGTGGCACGAGGCACCACTGGACCTTTGTCGGGCCAAAGGGGTCCAGGACGCCCCATTCGAGAAAGCAATCGTCGCGATCCCAATCGGGGACCGGCTCGATGCCGACGGGCACCGTGGCGAGTTGGGCGCCCCCGCGTCTTTCGAAGTGTGTTCGGGCGGCCGCGCGCAACGCCTTGATCAACGGACCGTCGTCGGCACCCCACGCCCGCAGGGCTGTCGGCAGAAGTCGCGGGTAGCTTTCGAGCTCGGCCAGTCGCGTCAGTCTGGGCGTGATGCAGCGCCCGAACTCCTTGACGGAGTACGTGCGGCGGAGGCTGATTGGATTGGTGTCGGGAGGCGACGACCATGACGGGAAGGCGCGTTCGATGTCGAAGACACCGGTCTCACTGGCGCGCCGTCGATCCGGCGAGCCGCCTGCGCGCTGCGCCAGCCGAATCAGGGTCGGGACGACATGTCCGATCGGCCCCTCGTGTCCTTCC
The DNA here is from genome assembly GCA_036521515.1 of Vicinamibacterales bacterium. Lineage (GTDB taxonomy): Bacteria > Acidobacteriota > Vicinamibacteria > Vicinamibacterales > UBA2999 > Gp6-AA40. The sequence continues at coordinate 2,041 of DATDHP010000440.1, read as the reverse complement.
GCGATCCAGCGTTCCAGCCGCGTCAGGAGGAACTCGACGGCCGCCGTGGTGACCGGCTGGCGCCCCATGCACGCCACCAGATCGACCTGAGCATCCCCGTGCAGGCCGCGCCACGATTGTTCGAGCAGCTCGAACACCTCTTCGTCGCCGAGCGCCGTCAATCCTGCCAGGATGGCGACCTGCCGCTGTGGCTCGCGCATCTCCTCCGCCATTTCCAGCAGCGTGCGCGGCCCCGTGAGCGGGTCGCCGTCCTGCAAGGGCATGAGCTGCGCCAGGTGGAGCGCTGCCGTGGAAATCACGACGAAGTCCGGATCGATGAGCACGAACGGGAAGAGCGCACCCATCGGGGCGGCGCCGCGCGCTCTCGCGTAACGCTCCAGCATCGATCCCAAATCGACGACGAGCTCCTGCCGGATGCCCACGGGCGCTTTCTCCGCGACGTGGGCCAGCAACTGGCTGACCTGGGCAAACTGGTCATCGTCCGCTGTGGTTCCGTAGGCGACGCACCCGAACTTCAGGAGGTCGGCGAGTTCCGATGTCGTGAGGGCCGGCCAGCGTTGGGGGTCTGAGAGGAGCTTCGTGAACACCTGGATCGAATTGGCTGCCATTGGCGAGGTCTCCCCGGGGTCCCTGTCCCTGACAGGCGTAACCGTCATGCCGCGTTCGCATTCCGAGCCAGCGAGCTCGCTCGGAGCCCTGGGCGTGGGCCCCGGGTCCTGCCAGTCGCTGGGGCGGAGTACTTTTGTCGCGCTCGACAGAGCCGCAACGTGCGCGGGCCGGCCACGGCCCCCGCCATCTGTGTGCCGTTTTTGAAGGTCACGCGTGCCGCCGCCCACGTCGCGAGATCTTGCGAGGTACTCCGAAGCACTCTTCGTGCCGTTATGGCGGGCGGAGGCAGCTTGCTTGCCAGGAGCCTGGATGAAAGCGTGGACGGCACCCCCGGTCACGCCCGAGAGCGGGTTCGCTAGCGATGGCTGTGGGACTGGGCGGTCACCGGTTCATGTCGCGAAGTGCTTCGAGCTCCGCGATGGCTTCGAGGTCCTTCGGCCGGCCGGCGGCCCGCTTGACCTCGATGAGACGGGCGAGACCGAGGACGCGACATTCGTGGCCAAACAGCGTCATCGGCAGCGAGTCGGGTTCCAGGGTCTGATACGTGCCGCCGCCTGCTATCTCTCCGAGCAGGTCGATGGCGCCGATGCTGGTATTCAAGGTGAAATTGAGACCAGCGCGTAGCGTGGCCTCGTCCAGTCTGAACGGCAGCCCTTCCGGGGAACCGCGCAGATATGGCCGGTGCGGCGCCAGTGCCGCAGCGAGGCGGCCGACGTTATCGCCGCCGCGGTCGTACACGACGTCGAGGTCGACGGTCAGTCGGACCGAGCCGTGCGCCGTCGCCGCGGCTCCTCCGACAATGATGAACCGCACGCCGCCGCCGACGAGCGTTGACAACAGCTTCGGGTAGTCCGTCACCGGGTCCGATGCGCGCCGGCTCTGGCGAGCTCCTCGGCAAACCGTTGAAGCTCCATCAGTCGAAGCAGACGCTGCTCAGGCGTCAGCTTCAGGTTCTCGTGCAGCAGCGTGCGATCGACATCCTTCTTGTACGCTTCGATGACACGGTCCATGGATGTCACGTCGTTACCTCGCGTGTCGATCGACCTCATCCCGGCGAATCAGGGTCGTCTCGTTGGGAAAGCGGTCGTCCATCAGACTACGCGGTCCTGGTGTTGGCCGCAATTCAGCCACTACACCTAACGATGTCGTCAGCAGCAGTGCGAACACCATTGCGGATTTCGTCTACGCGTGGCCCACCTGCGTCCCGTCCGCGCCAGGGACCACTGGCGATAGCCCTCCGAGCGGACTGACCCGTCCGTGGTCCGTGTCCGTATGCACCGGCGGCGGCGGACTCGCCATGTCCGGATCGCTGCAGACCGAAGAAGATCGCCTAGACATCTCCTAAGGCCTGAGTCGTGACAGATGAAGCAAGCTTCTGATCGTTGGCCTTAGGATCTGTCTTAGGCGCGGGCGCCACGGCGCCCGCGCATCT
>DATDHP010000439.1:0-2520 GCA_036521515.1 Vicinamibacterales bacterium | reverse complement strand
GGATGCGGTTCCCCGGGGCCACCAGGTCCGGCTTGATCAGCCGGTCGTAGCGCGTCGGGCCCCTCGAGCTGTAGCTCGCCACCTCGTCGTCCGACCGGAACCCGGTGCCCTTCGTGTTCAGCGCCCCCACGGTGATGGCATGCGGGCACACGCCGGGCACGGTCACGCCACCCATCACCGGAGTGCCGTCTTCCGTCTTCCCACGGTTGCCAGCCGAGGCGACCACCACGACGCCGGCGTCGTGCGCGCGCTGCACAGCCTGGCACAGGGGGTCATCGCGCCACGACTGCATCGGCGTGCCGCCGAGCGAGAGGTTGATCACGCGGATCCGGTAGCGCCGGCGATGGTCCACCGCCCAATCGATCGCCTCGATCACGTCCCCGGCGGTTCCTTCGCCGTGCTCGTCCAGCACCTTCAGGTTGACCAGGTGCGCCCCCGGCGCCACGCCGTTCGCCTCGCCCTGGTGGCCGCGCCCCGATGCCGCGACGATGCCCGCCACGTGCGTCCCGTGGCCGTAGCGGTCGAGCCCACGGCCGCGGCGGTCCGTGAAGTCGACGCTCGCCACCACGCGCCCCCGGAGCGCCGGCACGTCGGCAATGCCGGAGTCGATGATGGCGACTCCCACGCCCTCGCCAGAGACGCCGGGAATCCCGTCGAGACCCTCCCACACCTGGTCCGCGCCAATGGCCGTATTCGTGACGGTCATCTGCGAGCTGAGGCGATGGTTCCCGGAGAGCTGGTCAACGCCGCCGTCCTGCGCCAGGGCCTCGAGCGCGCCCTCCGGAACGTCGAGCAGGGCGCCCGTTTTCAGCCACCTGCGGACGGTCAGGCGGTGACGCTGGGCGATGGCGCTCACCTGCGCGGCCGAACCGGTGACAATGACCGTATGCCTGGCGGTGTCGCCGGCGCGCAGCCGCTGGACGAGGTCGTCAGACAGCCGGGCGTGGCGGCCCTCGGCGGCGGCCCCCGCAGCGGGAACGGCAACGGCGGCGAAAGTCGCGAGACCAACGAACACGAAGCGGGACACGAACAGGCACACGGATACTGCGGTGGGGGAGTTCAACATGAAGTCCTTGGAAATGACGGGATTACGAGCCGGGCGTCAGCTGCGCACAGGTCGTACAGCGAAGGTGACGGCCGACGCCGACGTGGAAAAAGGCTGGGGTCGGAAGCCGAGGTCGTACAGTGATTCCACCAGCACGCGCTGCGAACCGCCCAGCGTCCGGATCGTCTGGAGACGACCATCGCGGATCCGGTTGTAGATCGTGCGGCGCGACACGTTGAGCAGCTGCGCTGCCTGGTCGATGGAAACGCTGCGGCCGAGCCGCGGCTCATTTCCTACTGTAGAACCGCCATGGGGAATGGACACGGGGCAACCTCCGTGGCATAGCTATGGCAGGGCTTGTGCCAACCAGGCGCCCTCGCGGTGCGTGATCAGTAAGTCCTTGAGATAACAGGAGATGTCGACAGGATGGTGACGGGAAGCGACCGTGCCGATACCCAGGCACAGCCAGCCCGTTGGCTTCCCGCTTGAGGTTTTCACGGGAACAACGGAATATGCACAGTCTTTTTACTGAGATTTTCTACTGTGCTGGGCGCCGGCTAAGAAGTTGGCCGGCCCGGCAAAAAGTGGCCGCGCAATCATGAAATCCCGATCCGCCGGCGTCATCGTCACCGTCGTCCTGCTGGGGGGGGCCTACGCCATCTGGCGATCGAGTGGCGCGCCCTCCGGCCCCGTGGCGGACGCTCCGCCCACCCGTGGCGGCCAGATCGTCCAGACGATCCGCAGCGAGCCCCGGTCCTTCAACTACATCGTGGCCCGCGACCAGACGACCCTCATGATCGACGCCGTCACCCAGGGGCGGCTGGTCCGCATCAACCGCGCGACGTTCGAGCTCGAGCCCTGGCTGGCGGAGCGGTGGGAATCCAGCGCGGACGGGCGGACGCATACCCTGCACCTCCGGCCGGGCGTCACCTGGTCGGACGGCGCGCCGTTCACCTCGGCGGACGTCCTGTTCTCCTTCGAGGCGGTCTACGATCCGCGGTCGAACAGCGTCCTGACCGACTCGCTGACCGTCGGCGGCGCACCGATTCGCGCCACGGCGCCCGACCCGCAGACGGTCGTCCTGACCTACCCGGGGCCGTCCGGCCCGGGCCTGCGGATGCTCGACGCGCTGCCGATCCTGCCGAAGCACAAGCTCGAACCGGCGCTGAAGGCGGGCACATTGGCCTCTGCGTGGAACGCGCAGACTCCGCCAGCCGATCTGGCCGGCACGGGGCCGTTCGTCCTGCGCGAGTACCAGCCCGGACAGCGCCTCGTCCTCGAACGCAATCCCCGCTACTGGCGGAAGGCGCCGGACGGCGGCGCGCTGCCCTACCTCGATCGGCTCGTCCTCGAAATCGTGCCGGAGCAGAACGCGGAGCTGTTGCGCCTTCAATCAGGTGCAGCCGACCTCACCAACAGCGAGCTCCGGCCCGAAGACTACGTCCCGGTGCGGCGCGCGGAGCAGCAGGGCCAGC
>DATDHP010000438.1:0-5814 GCA_036521515.1 Vicinamibacterales bacterium | reverse complement strand
GTCTGCGCCGGCCCCGCCCGCCGTGCCGATGGCGACAGTCGAGAAGGTCAGCGACGGCCTCTGGTCGCTGAATGCCGCCGGCACCCGCAGCCTCGCCGTCGAGTTCGCCGATCATATCGTGATGCTCGAGGGACCCACGAGCGATGCGCGATCAAAGGTCGTGAACGAGCTCGTCCGCCAGACCGTCCCGAACAAGCCAATCCGCTACGTGGTGAACACGCATGCCCATTACGACCACGCGGGCGGCCTGCGTCAGTACGTCGCCGAAGGCATCACCGTCATCACGCACGAGAACAACAAGTCGTTCTACGAGCAGGCGTGGGCGCGCCCACGGACGGTGGTGCCCGATCCGGCACCGACATCCAACAAGCCGATGATCGAGACCGTCGGAGACAGGAAGACCCTGAGCGACCGTACGCGAACGATCGAGCTGTACCACACGCCGAACCACGGACATCACACCGGGCAGCTGATCGCGTATCTGCCGAAGGAGCGGATCCTGATGTACGGCGACGGCTACAACCCGCCCGCCGGCGACGACATTCGCGTGCCCGAGCGCGGGCCGGAGTTCGCCGCGCAGATGGTAGAGCGAGTGAACGAACTGAAGCTGAATCCGGAGCGGATCGCGCCGGTGCATGGCCGCGTCGTGCCGTACCGGAACCTGCTGATGGCCTTCAACCTCGAAGCGTCGCCCAGGGGAACGCGGTAAGAATAGTCAGCTTCGACATGTTCCGGGCTCGTGGAGGCCGACCTTCGCGTCGGCCTCCCTCCGCACGCCGTTCCGTGGGCCGTACAGCCTGCCGTCCCTCGAAATCCTCTGACCAGCCCGCGTCCGGGCACCCGATCCGTTCTCGACTGCCTTCACGCGCTGCGGCGCGCGCTACCTCGAGCTGGAAGTGTTCTTCGCAGCTTCTTCGGCGGCCTTCTTCTCCTCCGCCCGGGCTCCCGCGAGGATGTTGAACATCCCATAGTTCCCTTCGTGGCAGGCGTGCTCGAAGATCGGACCTATGGACTTCTTCATGGGCATCTCTCCGGACCAGGGCCTCGACCATGTTGCGGGATCGTCCACCGTGAACTGATAGCGGATGGTCTGCTCGTCGATGCGGGTGAAGCGCTCGGTCACGCGCATCTGCTCGCTGCTGAGTCCTCGAAACGGATTCCTGCCGTTCAGATTCGTCGTCTCGACCACCAGCGTGTCGCCTTCCCAGTGACCGCGGCGGACGCCCGTCCACTGCCGGACGGTCGCCGGCAGTGCCGGTCGGTCATCCAGCGGGACGATGCGCGCGTCATGAAGCATCTCGGTGAGAATCATCGCGTAGCCGGGAGCCTGGATGATTTGATACATGTTGTTGTAGTTGCCGTACATCATGGGTGGTCCGTTCCTCTCCATGATGATGCAGCGATCGTCCAGCTGCATGTTCTCGGGGGCATCATATGGACCACCCATTCGCTTCCGCGCCTCGGCGCGTTCGGCCGCTCGCCGCTGTCCCTCGGCCGACAGAGGAGGGAGTTTGCCGTCCGGGGGATCGACGATGAGCGACGTGCGCACGTTCGACGAGTAGCCCGCGACGCTGCGATCGAGTCCGAACTGCGTGTGGTCGTAGTGCACGTCGGGGATCGTGCCGGGCACCGTCTGCGCGGCTTCGTACTCGACGAACTTCTTTTCGAACTCGGCCGCTTCTTCTGGTGTGAAGAATTCCTTGGTGATGTTGTCGGGCCGCTCCAGCGGCGCGTACCCGGCGTTGGTCCAGAACCCCTGCAGGTCCGGTTGCCCGTCCGGCGTACGCGGCGGCGTGTAGGTTGTTGCCGCGCCGTTCGCGGCCGATCGCGCCTGGCCGGAGACCGCGATTGTTGACAGCGACGCAGCCGCAATCAGAACGGTCACGACAGCAGCTGAAACGAGAAATCGACGTTTCATCGGAATCTCCTCTCACCCTACTCGAGCTCGCGTGCCGTAGCGCCCGCGGGGTGAATTCCACGAATTTCACCAACCTGAATCGAATCCGCGTGATGGGCCTGTTCCGACGCCGCGCAAACCGGGCTGGTACAAAGTGGAAGTGTAGGCCATCCGTGGGACAGTTGCCACAAGTCGCTTACGCCCGATGAGGCGTTTTTTTGGAACCGGCGGGGAAAATTTGCGGGGCACCTCCACGTTTCTACGCATGAACACGCACCCGACAGGGCGTCTCGCGGCGGAGTGGAACGAACGACCGGGCGGCTGGCGCAACGCGGTGACGCGGCTCACGCCTGCAGCTTCGGCGATCCGGGTGAGCTCGCAGAATTCCTGCTTTGGCGTCGATACCGGGCTGGCGGCACTCCGAATGCGCGCTTGAAGGCTCGATTGAACGCCGCTTCAGACTCGTAGCCCACGGCGGCCGCGATATCCGTTACCCCTCTCGGGGACGACGTCAACGCCTCGGCAGCCAGACGCAATCGCCATCCGGTCAAGTACGCCATCGGCGGATCCGACAGGTAACGGGTGAAACGCGCCACCAGCGCAGAGCGGGATACGCCGACTTCCGCGGCGAGCTCGGCGATGGTCCATGGGTGATGCGCGCGCCTGTGAAGCAGCGCGAGGCTCTTGCCCACGACCGGGTCTCGAGCACCAGCGAGCCAACCTGTCGTCTGGTCAGGGAGGCCTGAGACGTATCGCCTCAGCGTATCCACGAACAGCGCTTCAGACAGCTTCGCCAGCATCGCGTCGCTGCCCGCACGGTCCGAGGCAGCCTCCTCTACCAGATGCAGGATCGATTGCTCCAGCCAGCGGCCGGAGCGATCGGTTCTGACGTTCACCTTCAGGATGGGCGGAAGGCTGTCGAGAATCGGCCCGCAGAGGAGCGGGTCACAACTCAGGTACCCACACACGAACCGGGTCGTCGCCCCCCCGCCACCGGCCTGCATCGGCGAAATGTCCCGTGTCGCGATCTTCAGGAGTACTGCAGCGCTCTCAACCTGGTTCGGCCCGGAGCCGCCGCTCAGGTGGTGCGGATCCCCGTGCGGAAACACCACGATGTCGCCTGGCGACAGCTCGACATCCGGCCCGCCTTCCAACCGTGCCCGCGCTGAGCCGTCCACGACGAAGTGATAGATCACGAGGTGCTGCGCGTCGGGCGCCAGGTTCGACGCCAGTGTGCGGCAGTGGGGCGTCGAGAGTCGCCACGGCGCCGAGAACTCCGCGCTGAAGAACATCGCGCCCTTCAGTCGGACACCGGTCAGGACCTCTGAAAACGCGTCCATCTGCCTCCGGACGCCCAGCAAAATTTCGTGGCGCCTCAGCAAAGGATTCTAGCCTCGCCGGACTGGCGGTCAAGAACTTCAACCGCGCGAGCATGGCCGGCCACTGAGCGGTCCTGCAGAATCCGGTCATGAGCGCAAGAGACATCATCGAGGCCCTCGAGCGCGCGGCTCACCTCTTCGTTCTACTCCTCTTTGCCACCCTGTTTGTGGCCCTGTCGGCGTCTGCGCAGTCGCCGCTTTCCCTTTCGGAGGCGATCGCGCGCGCCAAGGCCCGCAACCCCGACGCCGGGTCGGCGGCGGCAGCCGAGCGGGAAGCGGCCGAACGCGTCAGACAGGCTCGCGGCGGCTACTTCCCGAAGGTGGACTTCGCGGAGTCCTGGCAGCGCGGCAACCACCCCGCGTTCGTGTTCAGTTCGCTTCTTGCGCAGCGGCAGTTCACCGCGTCCGGCTTCGCCCTTGAAGCGCTCAATCACCCGGCTGCCACGAACAACTTCCGCGCGGCGTTCTCCCTCGAGCAGTCGCTGTTCGATCGCACCACCTCGGCGAATGTCCGAGCCGCGTCGATCGGGCGGGACATCGCGGCCACCGGCAAGCAACTCGTCGACCAGGACCTGACGTCGGCGGTGACTGACGCGTTTGGCCGCCTGCTCGTCGCTGCCGCGACTGCTCGTTCGGCAGCGGCCACGGTCGAGACCGCCCGGGCAGACCGCGAGCTGGCCGGCAACCGCCGCGACGCCGGCCGGGTGACCGACGCCGATGTCCTGCAGCTGGATGTCTACCTGGCACGCGCGCTCGAACAGCAGGTGCAGGCGACGTCGGACGAACGCATCGCGCGCGCCCGGCTGAATCAGTTGATGGGCGACCCCTTGCACACGATGTTCTCGCTCGATCCGGCGCCACCGGCGGTCGCCATCGACATCACCAATCCCGCAGGCCTCGAAGAGGAAGCATTGAAGAACCGGCCCGAAGTCGCACTGGCCATGCAGCAGGAACGGCTGGCGGGCGCCACGGTGGACGCGGCGCAGGCGGCGTTTCTGCCGCACGTGGCCGCGCAGGGCGGGTGGGAACTGAACGGCGGCGCCTGGAATTCGCGGTCGTCGAGCTGGGTGGTTGGCGCGGGCGCCCGGATCAACCTGTTCCATGGTCTTGCCGACAAGGCCCGGCTCGCTGAAGCGCGCGAGCAGGCGAGGCGTCGAGCGATCGAGAAAGGCAAAGCCCAGACCATGGCCCGGCTCGATGTGCAGATCGCGATCGCCCGGCTCGAGGCCGCGCGGGCGAGCGAAGCGGTTGGACGGGCGGCTGCCGATCAGGCACGAGAGAGCCGCCGCATTATCCGGGACCGCTATGAGAGCGGCCTCACGGATGCGGCCATGCTGCTGCGCTCGGCCGACGCCGTGCAGCAGGCCGATGCCCGACAAATCGCCGCGCGTGTGAATGTGCTCACTGCAACAGCGACCCTGCAACGAGCGATAGGAAGGCCATGAAAAAGATCACCGCGAGTCATCACGTCATCATTGCGGGCGTTACGGCGGCACTCTTGATGAGCGCGGCGCTGGCCGGATGCTCGGCTCGCCAGGCCGCCGCCGCTCCGGCCGAAGCGGCAGAACCCGTCGCCGTCACCATCGCCCGGGTTGCGGTGACCGACGTGGCCAGAGCGATCGATTCGGGGGGCGTGGTACAGGCTCGCACCACGGCCACGATCACGGCGCGCATCCTGGCGCCGGTGCGCGAGGTCCGCGTGTCGCCAGGCGATCAGGTCCGCGAAGGCCAGACGCTCATCGTGCTCGACGGCGACGACCTCGCCGCCGGCGCCCGTGCCGCGCGCGCAGCGGCCCTTGCCGCTGAACAGGGGGCGAAGGCGGCCGCAGCCGAGGTCCAGGCCGCGGAAGCTGGCCTGACCCTCGCCCGCACGTCCCACGATCGTATCGCCGGCCTGCAGGCCAGGCGGTCCGCCACCCCGCAGGAGCTCGATGACGCCACTGCGACGCTGCGGAGCGCCGAAGCGCGCGTCGCCGGTGCGTCCGCGCGGGCATTGCAGGCCGCGTCGGCGGTCGAGAGCGCCAGGGCTGCCGGCGATCAGGCGAGCACCACCCACTCCTTCACCAGGATTACAGCGCCCTTCGACGGCACGATCACCGGGAAGATGGTCGAGCCCGGAAACATGGCGTCGCCAGGCATGCCCCTTCTCCGCCTGGAAGACACGCACGGATTCCGCCTCGAGGTCCGCGTGGACGAATCACGCATCGGCGAGATTCGAAACGGCGACAGCGTCCCGGTCTTGCTCGGGGCCGGGACCACCTCGCTCCCGGGCACGGTGGTCGAGGTCAGCCGGGCGGTCGATGCGGATGCGCGAGCGTTTCTCGTCAAGATCGCGTTGCCCGATGCACGTGGTCTGCGATCGGGCGAATTCGGCAAGGCGCGATTTCACGGAACGCCGCGACGCGCGCTGACCATTCCATCGTCGGCGATCGTGCGCCGCGGACAGGTCACCTCGGTATTCGTGGTCGACAACGGCTTGGCGCGCGTGCGTCTCGTCAACCTCAGCGAGTCCGAAGTACTGGCAGGCCTGACGGAATC
>DATDHP010000437.1:0-2858 GCA_036521515.1 Vicinamibacterales bacterium | reverse complement strand
TGTTGCGCATCAGCCCGCCGAGCGCCGCCTCGGCATCGTCATAGGCAAAGAGGTGCGGCAGGAACGAATCGCGCGGCAGCTGGTGGTAGTCGCTCAGGAACTCGACGAGCTCCTCGCGCGCCCGCGTCGGGTCGCCGCTCGCGACGTAAATCTCGGATCGGTTGCAGGTGGAGAGCACGACCGACTCCGCGGCCGAGGGACGCGTGGCGAGCGCCTCCACCGCCGCTCCGAGGTCGCGGCTGGAGAAGTCGAGGCGCTCCCGCAAATCCACGGGCGCCGTCCGATGACTCACGCCGAGGAGGAACAGGTGCACGTCAGTCGAAGGTGTGACTCGTACTCAGGAAATAGTTGAAGGGCAGGAAGTTCAGCAGGATCATCGCGAAGCCGAGCGCCGCCAGCCAGGCCGCCCGCCGTCCCGTCCACCCCATCATCGGCCGTGCGAACATGGCGAACGTATACACCAGCCAGGTCAACAGCGAGAGGAGAATTTTCGGGTCGCCGATCGCCATCGCACGCAGGTTGGGGTTGTCGGGCGCCACGATCCGCGCCTGCGACGCCCAGAACACGCCGACGACCACACCGATTGTCAGGCACACCCAGCCCACCGTCATCGCGCGCGAGTTCATCACGTCGAGCGTCTGCAGCGACGGGAGCCGCGTGTAGAAATATCCGAGGTGCTTCTTCTTGATCTCCTTGAACTGCAGCATGTAGGTGAGGCCGAGGACGCCGGCGAGGGCGAAGCTGGCGTAGGCGAAGAGCAACGACGAGACGTGCACCCAGAACAAGGGACTGTTGAGCAGGTCATCCTGGTTCTCGACCCCCGGATTGAGCACGGGGATGATCTGCAGCCCGACGACGATGGGGAGGACGAAGACGCCCATCGCGCGCTCATCGGTCGTCAGCTCCAGGTACAGATAAGAGAGCGTCAGCAGCCACACGAACGTCGAAATCGCGCGCGACGGATTCGCGAACGGCACGTGACGCACCTCCATCGTCTGCATCCCGATGACGAAAGTGTGGGCGAGCGCGCCGAACAGGAGCAGCGTTGTCGCCGTTCGGCCGACAGATGGCTGCCGTTGCGCGAAATAGATCGCGTAGGCAATCCCCGCCGCGACGTACAGAGCGAGCGGTATGAGGTTCAACGGGCCGGGGCGTAGTAGCCCCTCTTCGTCCTCGGCGTCAGGTTCGGTTTGAGGACCTGCACCACGATGCGCCGCCACGCGCCGTCGCGCCGGGTGTTCCGGGACGTGTAACCAAGGGTGTACTGGCTGGCGAGCTCATCGGCGATCTGCGCGTAGACGCCGTTGAGGTCCTCGACCTTCGTCGGGAAGAAGGCGCGGCCGCCGGTTTCCTGCGCGAGCTGGCGCAGGATGAACTCGGCCTCGCGGAACCCGCGCGTCTGGGTATCGGCGCCGCGGAGCGCGATGGTGTAGATGGAGGTCTCCGATCGCTTCGCCAGGTCGAGCACCTCGTCGAACGAGACGAGGCTCGAGGTGTCCTCACCGTCGGAGAAGACGATGATCGCCTGGCGTCTCACATCTTCCTCCGACCCCGCCTTGACCTTTCGCAGCTCCTTCAGCGCGATGTAGACCGCGTTGTGCAGCGACGTGGACCCGCCCGAGGCCGTCTTGAAGATGGCGGCCTCCAGGTCGGCGTGGCTCCCGGTGAAGCCCTGTCTCACTTCGACCCGGCTGTCGAAGTCGACGATCTGGGCGAGGTCGTTCGTCTTGAGCCTGCGCACGAAGTTCACCGCGGCCGTCTGCAGCGTGTCGAGCTTGTCCTCCATGCTCGCGCTGCTGTCGAGCAGCAGCGACAGCGCGATCGGCTGCTGGCGGCGGTTGAAGAAGGTGACCTCCTGCTTGACGCCGTCCTCGAAGACCGCGAAGTCGTTCTGCTCGAGCTCCGTGATGTAGTGGTTCTGCCCGTCCGTCACCGTGACATTGAGCGACACGATGTCGACGCCGGTACGGAACGACGGCGTCTGGCCAGCCTGCCGCGGTGCCGCGGGCGGGACGGCCGGAGCTCCCGGGCTGCCCTGGTCGGCGGCCTGGCGAGCGTATGCGCCCGATCCGAGCGCGGCAACGAGACAACCGGCGACGAGGAAAAGGCGCTTCACGTCAGGCTCCAGCCTGCCCGCGCATCGGCGTCCCGCGGACGGTGACGCCGCGGCGGGCGGAAGTGACTTCGAGCTTCTCGGGCGGAATGAGCGACTCCGGCCGAGCGTATATGACTTTGTGCTGCGACGAGAGCTCCCGGCCAAGCTTGTCGAGCGCGGTGTTGATGCCCATCGGGCTCAGCAGCGTCACGCGCTGGCCTCCTGACTCGCGCGTGCCAAGATCGAGCACCAGCGCACGCTCGCGCGTGGCTTGATCCCCGCCGACGTAAAACGAGCCGATTGTCACTGCATGCAGCGGCGCGCCCGCCGTCTTGAGCGCGTCGATGATCTCGCGATGGTAGCGGTTCGAGAACTCGACGCCGTCGGTGATCACGGGCACGACCACGGCGCGCGCTGTCTCGCGCCGGGCGAGACCACGCGACACCTCGACAATAGCGTCGAGCAGCGTCATGCCGCTGCTGGACATGGCGAACAGCCGGCCAATCCCGTTCTCGAGCCGCTTCTGATCGGACGTGTAGTCGACCAGGATCGTCGGACGGTCGGCAAGGGCCACCAGAGCAATCTGGTTATCCTGTGCCATCTTGGCGACAAACCGCCTGAGGCCGTCGCGCAGGTGCATGATCGACTCTTCCGCTGCGGCGCTGTTGTCCACGAGCAGCGCGATGTCGATCGGCTCGATGGCGCGCGACACGCGCAGCACCTCCCGACTGACGCCGTCCTCGCGGACGATGACGTCGCCGGG
>DATDHP010000436.1:0-23773 GCA_036521515.1 Vicinamibacterales bacterium | reverse complement strand
TGGTACGTAGCGCGGGGGCTTCAGCCCCCGCGACGGGACAACTATTCAGGCGCCTTGAAATCAGCGATCGACAGCTGCAGGTACCGTTCGCCCTCCCACATGTCCTGCTCGAGCGAGAACGCGAGGTCGATCGCCGCGCGGTGTTCGGTGACGAAGCCCTCCCGCTCCGATGCGCGCCACGCGATCCCGCGCATGATCCGGCCGTCCTGCCTGAACGCCATCTTCAGGTGACGATCCTTGATCCGGCGCGGGCCATCCACGATTTCCACGCGGCTCGTCCGGAAGACCGGGTTTGGATTCCCGGCACCGAAGGGCGCGAGTGAGAACAGCTCCGACGCGACCTGCGCGCTGATCGACCGGAACCCGAGCGCGCCGTCGATCCACAGCCGCGGACGCAGGTCGTCCGGCCCGAGGCAGGTGTCGGCGTACTGATTGACCCTGGTGCGCAGCTCGCGCACCCGCGATGCCTCGATCGTCAGCCCGGCGGCCTGCTTGTGCCCGCCGAACTTCGACATCACACCGGCGCATGATTCGAGCGCTGCCAGCATGTTGAAAGCGGGGATACTGCGGCACGATCCGTGCGCCACGCCGCCGTCCACGGACAGCACGATCGCTGGCCGGTGGAACGCGTCGACCAGCTTCGACGCCACGATCCCGATCACGCCGCGATGCCAGCCCTCGCCGGCGACGACGATGACCGTACGCGAGCCGATCTCGAGGTCGGTCTCCACCGTCTTCTTCGCCTGGGCGACGATCTCGGCCTCTTCCTGCTGCCGCCGGATGTTCTCCGCGTTGAGCTGCTCGGCCAGCTCACGCGCTTCCGCGGCCATGGCCTCGTCCGACGCCAGCAGGAGACGGGCGGCGATGTCCGGCGTGCTCATGCGTCCGGCGGCGTTGATCCGCGGCGCCACGACGAAGCCGATGTGGTAGCTGTCGATCTCCCTGCCCGTCAGACCGCACACGTCGAGCAGCGAGCGGACACCGATTTTGTGGGGCCCGGCCGACAGCATGCCCAGTCCGAGCTTGGCGATGACGCGGTTCTCGCCCTGGAGCGGCACGACATCAGCCAGCGTGCCGATCGCCGCGATCTTGACGAACGCCGGAATCCAGCCGGCGCGCCCGCTCTTCACGCACAGCGCCTGCACGAGCTTCAGCGCAACGCCGACACCGGCAAGGTTCTTGTCCGGGTAGGCGCAGTCACGGCGCTTCGGATTGATGACCGCAAGCGCCTTCGGCAGCTCGGCATCCGGCTCGTGGTGGTCCGTGATGATCAGGTCGAGCCCGAGAGAGCGCGCGCGCAGCGCGGCGTCAGCCGCGCGAATCCCGCAATCCACCGAAATGACCAACACGACGCCGTCGGCATGCAGGCGATCGAGCGCTGCCGGCTGCAGCCCGTACCCATCCCGGAAGCGCTCCGGAAGGAAGTGGACGACGTCCGCCCCGAGCAGCTCGAGCGCACGGCGAAGGATGACGGTTGACGTCACGCCGTCGACGTCGTAATCGCCGTGGATGGCGATGCGCTCCTTGCGCGCGATCGCGCCGAGGATACGCTCGACGGCAACGGCCATGTCCGTCAGCGCGAAGGGATCGTGGAGGTCGTCAAGGGACGGCGCGAGGAACCGCCGCGCGACGCCGGGCTCGGCAAGCCCGCGAATGCACAGCAGGCGTGCCGTGACCGGCGACACCCGCAACTCGAACGCGAGTTGCGCGACCACCTGGTCGTCGCACGCTTGTTCCTGCCAGATCAACGGCGCCTTCATGATGACGTGTAGTTCACTCTTCCGTCTTCTCGCTTCTCAGTTCGTGTTCAGGTTCGAGTTCCGTTCGTAGTTCGGGTCTCGTTCACTGTTCATTAATCCCCACGTTGCCCATGGCTCGAAATTTTTCGTAGCGGGCGTCCAGGCGGCTTCGCGGGTCCATCGCCGAGACAGCGGTCAGTGCGCGCTCGAGCGCCGCATCGAGCAGCGAGGCGGCGAGCTCGTGGTTGGTGTGCGCTCCGCCGGTCGGTTCCGGCACGATCTCGTCGATGATGCCGAACCCGAGCAGATCGGGCGCCGTCAGCTTCAAGGCCTCGGCCGCCTCGACCTTGCGGTTCGAGTCGCGCCACAGGATCGCGGCGCAGCCTTCGGGCGGGATCACGCTGTAGATGGCGAATTCGTGCATCAGGATCCGGTCGCCCACCGCAATCCCGAGGGCGCCGCCGCTGCCACCCTCCCCATGCACGAGCACGATGATCGGCGTGTCGAGCGCCGCCATCTCACGCAGGTTGAACGCGATGGCTTCCGAAATACCGCGCTCCTCCGATTCCACGCCCGGATACGCCGCGGGAGTATCGATGAACGCGATGACCGGACGTTGGAACTTCTCCGCCAGCTTCATCGCCCGCAGCGCTTTTCGGTAGCCCTCGGGCTTTGCGTAACCGAAGTTCCGGAACACCCGGTCCTTGGTATCCCCCCCGCTCCCCTTGTGGTGTCCGACCACCAGCACCGGCTCCTCCTTGTAGCGTGCGAAGCCGGTCACGATCGCGTGGTCGTCGGCAAACCGGCGGTCGCCGCTGAGCTCGGTGAACTCCGAGAAGAGCCGATTCACGTAGTCCAGCACCGTGGGCCGGTTGCTGTGCCGCGCCACCAGCACCCGCTGCCACGGTGTCAGCCGCGAGTAAATGTCCGCCCTCACCTCCTCTACGCGGCGGTGCAGGCTCTCTATCGACCGCTGCCGCTCGGGGGTCTGCGGGAGCATCGAGAGCGCCTCGACCTCCTTCAGCAGGACCGCAAGTGGCTCTTCGAACTCCAGGATGTCAGCAGGCATGGACAGGGCAGGTCACTCGCGATTCGTGATTCGCGATTGGTGATTCGTGACTCATCGCAAGCTCACCGAGCCAGCGCCACAGATCTCTTCGACGTCTGACACCAGCCGCTCCGACGGGCGCACGCGGATCCCGCTCAGGTCCGCCGTGACGCGGACCTTCCGGTCGCGCTCCTCGATGACGAACGCCACGCGGCGATCGCCCTTGTGCTGGGCGCACACGTCCCACAGCCTTTCGAACGTGGCGCGGTCGTGCGGCGGCGTGGTCAGCCGGATGGCCACCGCCTTCGTCAGCTTCTCGCGCACCAGCCCGATCGGGATGATTTCCGACGCGACGAGCCGGGCCGATTCGTCGTCTCGCTCGAACCTGCCCTTCACGACGACGATGTTGCCGTTCTCCGCGAGGTGACCGGACTGCTTGAACGCATCCGGGAACACGATGACCTCGAGACCCCCGTCCTTGTCCTCCAGCGTGAACACACACATGCGATCGCCCTTGCGCGTCTTGAGCGGACGCAGGCCGGATACGATGCCGCCCATGCTGATCTCTTCCGTGACGCGCCCGCTGCCGCTTTCGGGCCGGCTGCCGCCTTCGCGCGCGAAGCGCGCGTCGACGGGTCCGCCGGCCCCTGCGACCTCTTCCTCGGCCGTGGCGTCGTCGCCGGTCTCGGGCTCTTTCTTCAAGCCGAGATCCGCGATCGAGCTGGCTCCGTAGTCGCGCAGGTCGCTGGCCCACCGGTCGATGGGGTGGCCGGTCAGGAACAGTCCAAGGGTGTCGCGTTCGTGGTTGAGCAACTCGGTCTCGGACCAGGCGGCGACGTCCGGCAGCGGCACCGTCACCCGCGGGCCATCGTCGTCCCCACCGCCGAATAAATCCGTTTGCCCGAGATCCTTGTCCCGCTGCGTGCGCGTCCCATGCTCGCAGGCGCCCTCGATCGCCGCGAACAGCCGCGCGCGACTGCGGGCGAGCTGCGAAATTTCGGCGGAACGCTGCACGAGCGAATCGCACGCGCCCGACTTGACCAGCGCCTCGAAGACGCGCCTGTTGACCAGGCGCATGTCGAGGATCTCGCACAGCGCGTGCAGCGAGGTGATGCGTCCGCCCAGGTGCGTGCGCGCGTCGAGGATCGCCCGGATGGCGCCTTCGCCCAGCCCCTTGAGCGCGGTCAGCCCGAACCGGACGCCGCGGGCCGGCTCCACCGAGAAACCGAGCTGGCTCTCGTTGATGTCTGGCGGCAGCACGGGGATGCCGCGGTCCCGGCACTCGCCCAGGTACATGGCCAGCTTGTCGGTATTCTGCGCCTCGATCGTGAGCAGCGCGGCGGCGAAGTGCCACGGGTAGTTCGCCTTGAGGTAAGCCGTCTGATACGCCAGGAATGCATACGCCGTGGAGTGCGCCTTCGGAAATCCATATCCGGCGAAGTACTCAATCAGGTCGAAGATCTTGGTCGCCTTTTTCTCATTGATGCCATTCTTCTTCGCACCGTCGACGAACGCCTCGCGCTGCTTCGCCATGACCTTGGGATCCTTTTTTCCCATGGCCTTCCGAAGCACGTCCGCCTGTCCCATCGTGAAGCCGGCCAGCGCCTGCGCGATGCGCATGACCTGCTCCTGGTACGCGATGACGCCATAGGTCTCCGAGAGGATCGGCTCGAGCTGCGGAAGCTCGTACTTCACCTCTGTCTTGCCCTGCTTGCGCGCGACCCAGTCGTCGACCATGCCGCTCCTGAGCGGTCCGGGACGATAGAGCGCGTTCAACGCGATCAGATCCTCGAGACTCTCGGGCTTCGCCCTGCGCAGGAGGTCGCGCATGCCGGAGCTCTCGAACTGGAAGATGCCGTAGGCGGCGCCCTCGCCGAATACCCTGTAGGTCTTCGGATCGTCGAGCGGAACGTGGTCGATGTCGAGATCGATCGCCTCCGTTCGCTTGATCTCGGCAAGGCAGTCCTGGATGAGGGTGAGGGTGCTCAGCCCCAGGAAATCCATCTTCAGGAGGCCGACGCGCTCGACCTCCTTCATGTTCCATTGCGTCGTGATCTCGTCGCGCTGCCCTCGATAGAGCGGCGCGTAGTCGACGATGGGCCCGGGTGCGATCACCACCCCCGCGGCGTGGACCGACGCGTGGCGCGACATCCCCTCGAGTCGGCGTCCGATGTCGAGCACCTCCTTCACCCGGGAGTCCTTTGCCGCCATGTCCTTCAGGACGGGATTCTCGGCGAGCGCCTTGTCGAGCGTCATGTCCAGGGCGGGCGGGATCTGCTTGGCGATGTTGTTGACGTCGGCGTAGGGCATGTCGAGTGCGCGTCCCACGTCCCGCACCACTGCCTTCGCCTTCATTGTCCCGAACGTGATGATCTGCGCGACGTTTTCGCGGCCATACTTCCGCGTCACGTAGTCGATCACCTCGCCGCGCCGCCGCTCGCAGAAGTCGACGTCGATGTCCGGGAGCGATACACGCTCCGGGTTGAGAAAGCGCTCGAAAATCAGCTCGAACTCGATGGGATCGACATCGGTGATGCGCATCGACCATGCGACGACGGACCCGGCGGAGGAGCCTCGTCCGGGTCCCACCGGAATGCCTTGCTCGCGCGCGTAACGGATGAAGTCCCAGACAATCAGAAAATAGCCCGAGTACCCCATCCCCTTGATCATCTCGATCTCGTACTCGAGACGCCGCTCGTACTCGTCAATGCCGTGCCGGAGGCGCCCGGCCGCGGCCAGTTGCCGCAGGCGGTCGAGCCGCTGCCCGAACCCTTGTCGCGCCACGTTCTCGAAGTAGCGGTCGAGCGTGTAGCCCTCGGGCACGCCAAAGGACGGCAGGTGGTTCTGTCCCTTCGGGATGCTGACATTACAGCGCTCGGCGATGAGCAGCGTGTTCTTCAGCGCGTCGGGATGATCACTGAAGACGCTCGCCATCTGCTCGGCTGTCTTCAGGAAGAACTGGTCGCCCGTATAGCGCAGGCGCTGCGCGTCGTTGACCGTCTTCCCCGTGCCTATGCAGAGCAGGATGTCGTGGGGCTGATGGTCGCCCTGCCGCAGGTAGTGGACGTCGTTGGTGGCGACCAGCGCCAGGCTCAAGTCGCGCGCGAGCGGGAGCAGGCCGCTGTTGACGACCCGCTGCTCCTC
This sequence comes from Vicinamibacterales bacterium, assembly GCA_036521515.1. Classification (GTDB taxonomy): domain Bacteria; phylum Acidobacteriota; class Vicinamibacteria; order Vicinamibacterales; family UBA2999; genus Gp6-AA40. Next base: position 17,842 of record DATDHP010000436.1, on the reverse strand, counting down.
GATCCCCTGGTACTGCATCTCGAGGAAGAAATTGTCCCCGCCCAGGATGTCGCGCAGCCGGCCCGCCGCCTCGAGGGCCTGGCGTGTCTGCTCGATCTTGAGCGCGCTGGCCACTTCACCCTTGAGGCAGCTGCTCAGGCCGATCAGCCCCTTCGAGTGCCGTGCCAGCAGGTCCTTGTCGATTCGCGGACGGTAATAGAACCCCTCGGTGTACCCCGCCGACACCAGCTTGATCAGATTCTTGTAGCCTTCGTCCGTTTCGGCGAGCAGCACGAGGTGGTTGGTCTCGGTCTGCGGTCCGCTCTTGTCGAATCGGCTCCCCTGCGCGACGTAGACCTCGCAGCCGAGGATCGGCTTCAGCCCGCGATCGCGCGCGTGATCGTGGAACACGACCGACGAAAACATGTTGCCGTGCTCGGTCACCGCAAGCGCCGGCATCTTCAGCTTGACCGCCTCGTCCAGCAGCTCGTCGATCCGGCACGCGCCGTCGAGCAACGAAAATTCCGTATGAAGGTGTAAATGAACGAAGTCGTTCACGCTTCTCGCTTCTCCCTTCTCAGTTCGTGTTCAGGGTTCGGCGTTCGGTTCACTGTTCAGGGTTCGTGGTTCGGTGCACGGTTCGTGGTTCGGTTCACGGTTCGTGATTCGTGGTTCGGGTGCGGCGTCCGCATCCAGCCATGCCCGGCGAGCGGCCCGGATCGCGAACATCGAACGTCGAACCTCGAACGTAGAACTGAACTTGAACACGAACTGAGAAGGGAGAAGCAAGAAGCGTGAACTGCTGTTCATCTTCTCATTCCCACTCAATCGTCGAGGGCGGCTTCGAGCTGATGTCGTAGACGACGCGGTTGATGCCGCGGACCTCGTTCACGATCCGCGAGGAGATCGTCGCCAGCAGATCGTGCGGCAGGCGGGCCCAGTCGGCGGTCATGCCGTCGAGACTCTCGACCGCACGGATCGCCGCCGTGTACTCGTAGGTGCGCGCGTCACCCATGACGCCCACGCTCTGCACGGGCAGCAGCACCGCGAAGCCCTGCCAGAGCCGCTCGTACCAGCCGGCCTTGCGGATTTCCTCCGCCACGATCCGGTCCGCGAGGCGAAGGAGGTCGAGCCGCTCCTTCGTCAGCTCGCCGATCACGCGCACCGCGAGGCCGGGACCGGGGAATGGCTGCCGGACGACGAGCTCCTTGTCGAGGCCCAGGTCGCGACCCACGCGGCGCACCTCGTCCTTGAAGAGATCGCGCAGCGGCTCTACCAGCCTGAAGTTCATGCGCTCGGGCAGACCGCCCACGTTGTGATGGCTCTTGATGATGGCAGCCGGCCCGTGGACGCCGGCCGACTCGATCACGTCGGGATAGAGCGTGCCCTGGCCGAGAAAGTCGAACCCGCCCAGCTCCCTGGCGCGCGCCTCGAACACGTCAATGAACGTGGCGCCGATGATCTTCCGCTTGCGCTCGGGATCGGTGACACCCGCGAGCCGATCCAGGAACAGACCGCTCGCGTCAACGAAGTCGAGCGCCAGGTGCAGCTTCCCGGTCAAGCGCTTCCTGATCTGGCTGGCTTCGTCGTACCGCAGCAGCCCGTTGTCGACGAAGATGCAGGTCAGGCGATCGCCGATGGCCCGATGAATGAGCATGGCCGCGACAGTGGAGTCGACGCCGCCTGACAGCCCGCACACCACCTTGCCGCCGCCGACCTGTACGCGGATGCGCTCGGTGGCTTCCTCGATGAATGACGCGATCGTCCAGTCGCCGGTGCAGCCGCACACGGTGAACGCGAAGTTCTTCAGGATCTCGAGACCGTGCTCCGTGTGCGCGACTTCGGGATGAAAGAGCAGCGCGTAGAGCGAGCGTTCCGGCGCTTCCATCGCGACAATCGGCGCGGTCGCGCTCGTCGCCGCCACGGCGAACCCGGGGGGGACCGTCGCGACGTCATCCCCGTGGCTGGCCCAGACGCGCAGCTCGGCAGGTATCTCGCGGAACAGCTTCGGCGCCCCGCCATTGCCGAGCACCTTTACCAGGGCATGGCCGAATTCGCGATGGCCCGAGCGTCGCACGTGTCCGCCAAGCACATCGGTCATCAGTTGCATTCCGTAGCAGATGCCGAGCACCGGCAGGCCGAGCTCGAACAGACCCGGATCGCATTTCGGCGCGCCAGCTTCCGAGACGCTCTTGGGCCCACCGGACAGGATGATCCCCACCGCGTGCTTCGCGCGAAGGAGATCCAGCGCCGTGTTGAACGGGACGATCTCGGAGTAAACCGACAGCTCGCGCAGACGACGGGCAATCAACTGGGTGTACTGCGAGCCGAAATCCAGAACGAGAATGGTTTGATGCGCCACGATCAGAAAGGCCCCAGGCCCAAGGGCCCAGGCCCCGGAGTGCAGGGCTCAGGCATCGGATCCAGGAGTGCTGCAAGGACGCGCTATTATATCGTGGTGTTCACGCTCCGGGCCACGATATATAGCGTCGTAGCTCTTCTCTCGACGATCGACATCGCTTCGGGCCAACAACCGAAAAGGGCCGACCGCGATCCGCTCCCCATCCTTCCCGCCGAGCAGGCGTGGATTGTGACGCTTCCATCTCCGACCTCGGCCGGCGGCGCGATGGACGCCGAGCGTATCTACGTTCCGCTTCAGAGCGAAGCGCTGACCGCGCTCGACCGCCAGACCGGCGCCATCCTCTGGGTCCGCAGCATCGAGAGCGCGTGGCCGCCCGTTCTCCACGACGGTGTCGTCTATTTGGCCGCGAGCGACGAGCTCCATGCCCTCGACCCGCTCACGGGCGAGTCCATCTGGCGAGTGCCCCTTGGCCGCGCGTTGGCGGCACCGCTCGTCTTCGATACCGGATGGCTGATCGCGGTGGGCGGCACGGGAGACGTGGAAGCGTTTCGAGCGGCGGACGGACAACGGCTCTGGACGCAGTCGCTCGGCGCTGCGCCCCGGTCGCCGGCGGTCGCCGGCGACGACGACGCGATCTACTTCACGCTCGCCGACGGACGCGTCGTCTCGATAGACCTGCGCGACGGCTCCTCGCGGTGGAGCCAGCAGCTGCCGGGAATGTTGAGCGAGCCAGCCGCGGCCGAAGGAAGGGTTTTCGTCGGGTCCACCGACAATTTCTTCTACGCCCTCGCCGCCGACACCGGCGACGTCGAGTGGAAGTGGCGGTCGGGCGGCGATGTCAACGGCGCCGCAGCCGATGGCGAGCTGGTATTCATCACGTCGCTCGACAACATCATCCGCGCCGTCAACCGCGGGAACGGCAATCAGCGCTGGCGCAAGGCCACAGGGTCGCGGCCGGTGATCCCGCCGCGGGCGGTCGCCGGCGTGGTGATCGTGAGCGGGATCGCGAAGTCGCTCACGGCATTTTCGGCGCGAACAGGCGAGCAGGTCGGGACCTATGTTGCTCCGAGCGACCTGCAGGGCCCGCCGCTCATCGATCCGCGCCTGAGACCGTTCCGCGTGGCTGCCGCCGTTGTGATGCGAGACGGCCGGGTTGCGGGTTTCTACCCCGTCGCCATGCTGTTCCGTGATCACCCCCTCGTCCCGCTCGCGGCAACACTTCCCGGGCGAACGCTGCAGAGGGAGCGGCTCCCAGCCCCCAGCCGGACGGGAAGCTAGATAGCGCACCCGCAAGAAGCGGGATGCGCCCACGCGCGGGCGCGCGCGATCATGATTCATGGTCACGGACAGGCTCGCCAGGCTCGACTGGACGCAACTCGATGCCGAGCTCGACGCGGCAGGATGGGCGCTCGCCAAGGGGCTGCTGACTGCCGGGGAGTGTTCCGCGCTGAGCGGCCTGTACGAACGGGAGGACCTGTTTCGAAGCCGCGTCGTGATGGCTCGTCACGGCTTTGGCAAGGGCGAGTACAAATACTTCTCGTATCCCCTTCCGGCCAGCGTTGCGCAGCTGAGGACGGCGCTCTATCCCGCACTCTCGCGGGTGGCGAACCGCTGGAACGAGGCGATGCATCTGCCGGTGCGATTTCCCGAGGAGCACGCGGCGTACCTGGAACGGTGTCATCGCGCAGGACAGAAGAAGCCGACGCCGCTGCTGCTGACGTACGGGCGCGGCGACTACAACTGCCTGCACCAGGATGTGTACGGCGAACACCTGTTCCCCTTGCAGGTCGCCTTCCTGTTGTCGGCGCCTGGCCGCGATTTTGGCGGCGGCGAGTTCGTGCTCACCGAACAGCGGCCGCGCATGCAGTCGCGGGTGCACGTCGTGCCGCTCTGCCAGGGCGACGGCGTCATCTTCCCTGTCCGTCATCGGCCGGTGCAGGGCACGCGCGGCCACTACCGCGTCACCATGCGACATGGCGTCAGCCAGGTACGCGAGGGGCACCGCCGCACCCTGGGCATCATCTTCCACGACGCCGCCTAGCCCGCGTGGCCGCGAGTTCAGAAACTATGCAGGCACGGACAGGAGTCCTTCATTTGGTCAGGGCGGGCTGGAGCACTCCCGCGAGCCGTCGCACGCCTTCCACGATGCGCTCCGGCGCCGGCGCGGAGAACGACAGGCGGATTTTGTCGTGGCCCGTGCCGTCCACGTAGAACGCGCTGCCGATCACGAACACGAGCCGCTGCTCCAGCGCCCGCTCGAGGAGCGAGACGTCGTCCTGCCCCTCCGGCAGCGTGGCCCAGAGAAAGAATCCGCCCTTCGGCGCAGGCCACGTCAATCGGCCACCCAGCTCGGCACGAAGCGCCTGCTCCATCACGTCACGCTTCCGTCGATAGAGATCGCGAAGCTGCGGGGCGATCCGTTCGGGCACGCCGCGGCGCATCGCCTCGAGGACCACGCGCTGGTCGAGGATCCCCGACGTGAGGTCCACTGACTGCTTGGCGGTGTCGAACCGCTCGATCAACGCCGGCGCCGCGACCATCCACCCGACTCGGAATCCGGGCGCCAGCGTCTTCGAGAACGTGCTCAGGTAAATCACCCGGCCGCGCGCATCGTCGGCCCGGATCGGTCGAGTCTCCCCTGCCGTCGTGACGTCGTCGAAATAGAGCGCCCCGTACGGATCGTCTTCGACGATGAGCACATTGCGCGTCTCGGCCCACTCGACGAGCCGCCGACGCTTGCCCGGGCCGAGGAGACGGCCCGTCGGATTCTGGAAGTTTGGCACGAGGTACAGCAGCTTCACCGTGCGTCCGGCCGCGCGTTCGCGCCGGAGCACCTCGTCGAGGTCCGCGAGGTCGATGCCGTCCTCGTCCTGCTTCACGCCTGCGAGGCTGGCCTGCATGTTCTTGAACGCGGCGATGGCCCCCGTGTACGTCGGGAGCTCGACGAGCACCACGTCGCCAGGACTGACGAGCACGCGCGCAATGAGGTCCAGCCCCTGCTGCGAGCCGCTGGTGATCATCAGCTCGTCCAGGGGGGCCCTGATGCCGCGCGTGTCGAGCACGCCCAGGAGCGCTTCGAGCAGCGGCCGGTAACCGCGCGTCGGGCCGTACTGCAAGACGGAGCCGTCCGCGCCGTTCAGCAACTCGCTGGCGATCGCTCGCAGGTCGTCCCACGGGAAACCCTGCGGGTCCGGATAACCCGCCGCGAACGAGACCAGGTCGTGGGTCTTCGCGACGACCGTGCCCATGCGGCGGATGGCGGATTCATGGAGCTGGCGCCCCATGTGGGACAGGAACGTGTCGTAGTCGGTCATGAATCCGATCCTCGGCAAAGTCTCCGGCGAAGCGGCGATACAGCGTGAGATATGCGCCGATCGAGGTCAGCCCGATGTACTGGAACACCAGCGCCCGCAGCAGCCAGGCCATCAACTGCAGCGGCAGCACGGCGAGGCCGACGAAGGGTACGAACGCGATCAGGCTGAGCAGAGCTGCCGCGATGAACGACGCACCGGTCGCGCCCACGACGAGCGCGAGGATGACGAGGAACACGCGTATCACCATCCCGCGCTCGTGCCGGAGGAACGCGACCACGCGCGGGGCGGCCGCCGCCAGGCTGCAATCGTCGGCGGCGATGACGATCTGCATCAGCAGGTAGAGAAGGTTGACGCTCGTGATCCATGCGACGAAACCGGCCGTGAACAACGCCGTCACACCCCAGCTCTCACCCGCCAACCGGCTGGCCGTGACCATCCCGAAGTACCCGATGGCCGACGCCGCGTAAATCGCCATCAGGATGACGCCAAGCCGTGCGTAGCGCGGAAACAGCCGCCGCGATGACTCGATGAAGAAGTCCACGGAGAAGCGGGCCGCTCGCGCGAGACTGTCGAGGTGCAGCGGCGTCTCCTCGATCGGCTCGGCTTCCCGCTCGCTCTTCACCAGCACGGCAACGGTGCCTGCCTTCACCAGAAAGACGAACAGCGAGGAGCCGACGGTCACCACGCCAACCGCAAGCAGAAACGCCGTCAGCGCCGCCGGGTGCGACAGCAGCGCCGCCACGGTGGTGGCCGCCATCTCCCGCCACTCGAGCGACATGAGCGCGACGGGCTCCGTGCCGAGCACGAGCGCAACCAGGAACATACCGGCCACGATCGGCACCGCCACGACCACCTTGAACAGCGAGTCGGCAGTGGCCTGGACGAGCATCACCTGCCAGTCCGCGGCCGCAATGAGAGCGCCGCGCTTCAACGTGGATTTCAGCAGCCGCCGGTGCACCATGGGGGGTATCCCAATTGTATTCTTGAATTGTGCGATTGCCCGGCGAGTCCCGCGGGTCAGACAGTTTCCCGAGTCGCCGGCTGGCGCGAGCCGCGCTGGCCGGCGGCCTGTGCGCCCTTGTCGTCTTCAGTGCCGGCCGTGTGCTCGAATGGGCGATGCTCGGCCGCGGCGACCTCGCCGCGCGCACGCGTGTCGAAGCCGACGTCCGGGAGACCCTGGACACGATGTCGCGCGGGTTGCGCGACCTGGCCGCCAGGGTCGCCGATTCCCGGACGCTGCCCGCGGCCAGCGAGGGGGACACCGCTGCGGCGCGCCGGCTCTTCGACGACGCAGCCACCGCGCTGACGCGGGAAGACGAAGGAGAGCTGGCGCTCACGGCCTACGCGGCCGATGGCGCACCCTTGGCCTGGGCCGGCCGTCCTTCCGAGCTTCCTCCCGATCGGTTGACGGGCAACGAGGCCTGGTTCATTGCCCCTGGTGCGCTCGGCCTGCGCCTCGTGTACGTGATGCCGGTTACTCAGGATGGCAACCGCCGCGTCGGCGCGGCGGTTGCCGAGCGCGTTATCGGCACCTCGTTTCCAACGTCAATCGCTCCTGTCTCCATCGATCTTCCTTTCGAAGGCGAACGCACCACGCCGGATGTTTCGGCCTTCGAGGTGAGCGCCCCGTCGGGCCGGCGGTTGCTCACCGCCCGCATCGATCCGACCGAGCTCGCGCGCGCGCGCGATCGGTGGCGTCGCGCGGCGCTCTCGCTGACGCTGGTCGCGATTGCCCTGACGCTCGTGGCGATGGTCGGGCCGCTGCTCGACTGGAGAAACGGCGTCGATCGCCGCTACGCGACGGGTCGTGACGGCAGACGCCGTTCCGGATATGCCGCGGCCGTGCTGCTCAGCGCACTGGCCATTGTCGCCGCCCGCCTGGTGCTGCTCCTCGCATCGCCCGCGGACTGGTCCAGCCTGCCGGTCTTTTCGAGCGTGGCCTACGCATCGTCGCTCCTGCGTCCGCTCCTCATATCGCCGTTCGATTTCCTGCTCACGTCCGTCACGGCCGGGGCGCTCATCGCCCTCGGCCTGTTCGCGATCGAACCCGTTCGCGTGACGCTCTGGCACACCCGTCGCCCGCTCGCGAGTGCGACGCAGATCGTTGCCTACGGGACGGCACAGGTGGCGGCGGGGGTGGCGCTGGCGGCGCTGCTCCTCGGCCACCAGGCGTTGATGCGCGACACGATCGCCAATACGACGCTCGATCTGCTCCACTTCTCGTTGCATCCGTGGGACACGCCGCGCATTACCCTCCTGGTGGGTCTCATCGTCTGGCACGCAACGGTCCTGGGCTGCGCCGTGCTCATCATCCGCCTGGCGGGAATCTGGTGGATCGTGCCGCGCAGGAAATGGTGGGTGAGAACGCTGGCGGTGGCGCTCTGGGCGCTCCCGCTGGTGATCTGGGGACTGGTGGCGCGAACCAGCGTTGTCGGCCAGCTGCCATTGCTGGTGGCGCTCGGCGCGGCGCTCGCCGTCGCCATTTACGCCACCCGGTTGAAAGGACGTTACCGTCACGGCTCGCAGGCATTCAGGCTGACGATGATGACGCTGGGGCTCGTGGCGCCGGCGATGGCCTTTTACCCGACGCTGTTCCAGCTCGCCTGGCAGGCGAAGGCGCAACTCGTCGAGACGCGCTACGCGCCCCAGGCGCTCAATCTGCGCCAGACCGTCCAGAAGCTGCTGCAGCAGAGTCTCGAGGAGATCGATCGATTCCCGGAACTGGCCGGCCTCCTCACCGTCCCCGCTGCCCCTGGTGAAGCGCTCACCGATCGCGCATTCCTGGTCTGGCGGACGACGAGTCTCGCGACCTACCCGGTCACCTCATCCGTGGAGCTGCACGGACCTGACGGAAACCTCGTCAGCCGGTTCGCCTTCAACCTGCCCGAGGATCTGACCGCGCCGCCGACGTCGGACGAGAGCACCTGCTCCTGGGAAATCTACGAAGAGGTGGCGCCGTTCTTTGCCGAGGAGCGCCGCGTCCTGCATGCCGGCCACGCCCTGTGCGCGCCCGACGGCCGCGTCCTCGGATCCATCGTCGTCCACGCGATGCTCGACTGGGAGAACCTGCCGTTCATTGCGTCGCAGAGTCCCTACGTCGAGCTCCTTCGGCCCACGGACCCGCTTCGCGGCGAGGGTGTCTCCGGACGCGACGTCGAGTTCGCGTTCTATGGCTGGAGCCGCCGCCCGCTCTACACGTCGTCGGGCCGCGCCTGGCCGCTCGAGGACGACCTGTTCGCGCGCATCCTGCAGTCACGGGTGCCGTTCTGGACCGAGCTGCAGCGCGGGGAGGACCGGTTCGACGCGCACATTCAGAACGATCGCGGCGGCATCTACGTGCTCGGCTTCCCCATCGTCTCGGCGTTCGGCCACGTGGTGAACCTCGCGGAGCTGACGGTGCTGGCATGGCTCACCTATGCGGTCCTTCTCTCGGCCACGGCGCTCTTCGGCGTATTCAGCCGTCGTGGCGCCACGGCTCCGGCGCTGCTGCGCGAAGTGCGCGCAAGCTTCTACCGCAAGCTCCTGCTGGCATTCATTGCGGCCACGGTCGTGCCGGTTGCGGCGCTGGCGCTGGCGGTCGGCACGTACGTGGCCGACGAGACGCGAGCCAACGTCGAGGAGGAGGCCGTCCGCACCACGTCGGCGGCGCGCCGCGTCGTCGAGGACCTCGTGGCGCCGCGTGCGGCACAGGAGGGCGTGGGGGTGGACGACAACCTGATGGTCTGGGTCAGCCGGTTGATCGACCAGGACGTGAACATCTTCAGCGGACCGCGGCTGCTGGCCACGAGCGAGCGCAACCTGTTCGCGTCCGGCCTGCTGCCGGTTCGGACTCCGGCCGACGTGTTCCGGAACATCGAGCTCCGAAACGAAGCGGCAATCGTGACGCCTGAGCAGATTGGCTCGCTCGAGTACCTCGTGGCAGCCACGCCCATGACGGCGGCGGACTTCGACGCGATCCTCACCGTTCCGCTCGCCTCGCAGGCACAGGAGATCGAGAGCCAGATCGACACGCTGTACCGCCAGGTGCTGCTCGGCGCGCTGCTGTTCGTCCTGGGAGGCGCCTTCATCGGCTACTGGCTGGCCGAGCGCATCGCCGATCCGGTCAACCGCCTGACTCGCGCCACCCGGCGGCTCGCCCGCGGCGATCTGGACGTGCGTGTGGCGGCAACCTCGTCCGACGAGCTGCGCCGGCTGGTCGACGACTTCAACCGGATGGCGGCTGACCTGCAACGGCAGCGCACGGAGCTCGAGCGCACGCACCGCCTCGAGGCGTGGGCCGAGATGGCGCGTCAGGTGGCGCACGACATCAAGAATCCGCTGACGCCCATCCAGCTCAATGCCGAGCACCTCCGTCGCGTGCACGCCGATCGCGGTGAGCCGCTCAGCCCGGTCCTGCAGGACTGTGTGGCCACCATCCTGACCCAGGTGAAGCTGCTGCGGCAGATTGCTTCGGAGTTTTCGAGCTTCGCGTCCGCGCCGACCGCCAGGCCGACGAGCGTCGACGTGCAGGAGCTGGTGCGGGAGATCGTCGATCCGTATCGCGCCGGTCTGAGCGACCGCATCACGTTCGACATCGACGCGCCCCCGACGTTGCCGCCCGTCTACGTGGATCGCGCGCTCATCACGCGAGCGCTGACGAACCTCGTCGAGAACGCGTTGCATGCGATGCCGGGCCAGGGGACGATCAGTGTCGTTGCGCGCTCCGACAACGGCGTCGTTCGCGTGCGCGTGTCGGACACCGGCGGCGGCATGGACCCGGAAGCGCTCGCGCGGGCGTTCGAGCCGTATTTCTCGACCAAGGCCGCCGGCACGGGACTCGGCCTGCCGATCGCCAAGCGCAACGTGGAGATGAACGGCGGGACGATCAGCGTGGCCAGCGAGAGAGACCGCGGAACGACCGTGGAGATCACGCTGCCACTCAGCGGACAGCTGGCAGCCGGCAGCCGGCAGTAACTATTCGGCTCTGCGGTCGAGCTCGCGTTCGCTGCCCGCTGCCGGCTGCCTGCTGCCCGCGGCTTGATCGCCGCCGGCTGCCCGCTGACCACCGGCATCCTTCCGTCTCAGCCTGTGCCACGCCATCTCGAGGAACGGCGACACAAGGTAGGTGTATGCCATCACCACCAGCAGCACCTCGGTGTGCGAGGCGAGCAGCGCGAGGGCGACGGCGAACAGCACCAGCACCGGGTAGCTGCGTCGCGCCTGCAGGTCGATGTTCTTGAAGCTGCGGAACCGGATCGTGCTGACCATCAGCAACGCCGGCACGATGACGATGGCGAGCACCGGCAATGACTCGGCGTAAGTCTGGAATCCCCATGGGTACGCGAAGACGGTCGCCGCCGGCACACTTGCCGCCGCCGGGCTCGGCATGCCGACGAAGTACCGTTTGTCTTGAGAGCCCGACTGAATGTTGAACCGCGCCAGGCGCACGGCGGCCGCAGCCACGAAGATGAAGCCGGCCGCCCAGCCAAGCCGTCCGAGCGGCTGAAGCGCCCACGCGAACGACATGATCGCCGGCGCGACGCCAAACGAGATGATGTCGGCCATCGAGTCGAACTCGACGCCGAACTGGCTGGTGCTGCCCGTCATGCGCGCGATCCGTCCGTCCAGCACGTCGAGCACGATCGCCAGCCCGATGAACGGCGCGGCCGTCGCGAACTCGCCGCGCATCGAGTAGACAATGCACGCATATCCGCAGAACATGTTCCCCATCGTGAACATGCTCGGCAGCAGGTAAACGCCGCGCCGGAAACGCCGGGCTTCGCCGCGATCCGTGCGTCGCCGCAGCGGCCGCAACATGCGGATGCGCGAAGCGCTGACGTCGGCCTTCATGGCGTCACGTGAGCGGACCCGGGGTCCCCGCCGCGCACGCCTGCGCGGTGGGGTGGAAGCCCGTGGTCCCCGCCGCGCGCGCCTGCGCGGTGGAGTGGAAGCTCCGGCCGGGCAGACGCCGGCGACGGTGGAAGCTCCGCGAGTACGGTGACCGCGGCGACGACCTTCTGCCCCACCGTGACCTCGATGATGGCCGTGAGGGGAAGGAAGACGTCCATCCGCGAGCCGAATTTCATCACGCCGAACCGGTCGCCGGCCCTGACCTCGTCACCGACCCTGGCGCGGCAGACGATGCGACGTGCCAGGATCCCGACGATCTGCCGGAAGACCACCTGCTGGCCGTTCACGTCCACCCGCACCTCCGTGTACTCGTTGAGGTCGCCGGCATCCGGCTTGTACGCCGGCAGGAAACGGCCGGGATGATACTCCACCTTCGTGAGGCGGCCGCCGACTGGCATGCGGTTGATGTGCACGTCCATTGGCGAAAGGAAGATGCTGATCTGCTGCCACCTGTCCGGCGGAAAGTCGCGGCTGGTCGAGGGGCCCGCCACCATGACCCGGCCGTCGGCCGGCGACAGGACGGCGTTCGGCGCGGTATTTACGACTCGCTCCGGGTCGCGAAAAAAGAAGAGAAAAAAGGCCGAAAGCGCGGCGAGGATCACCCCCAGCGTCGTGCTGACGAGGAAGGCGGCCATGAGCGCGAGCGCCAACGCGCCGCCGATGAAGGGCCAACCAGCAGGATCGATGCGCATGGGTCACGAGTGCGAGCGCAAAAAGAAACCGGGTTCAATTTTCCGCCAAAGACCGCGGAAAACTAAGCCCGGTTTCGGGAGGACGGGACGAGTGGGGCGCCGGGCTAGTGCCCGCCGCGGGCGTGAGCGTGCGCGTACGTGCGCGCCATCTCTTCCATGCGGTCCTTCAATGCCAGCTTGCGCTTCTTCAGGGTGGATTCTTCGATTTGTTCTGAATCTGAGAGGTAATGTCGTTCGGTGAGCTGATGTAGCCGATCATCGAGTTGGTGATGCTGCTCGGCCAGCTGGCGGTACCGATCGTCGGTCTGCAGCAAGAGATTCTTTACCTCTTGCGCTTCCGCTGCATTCATAGCCGCCCCTCCTTTGTTGAAGAAAGCCTCATAACGGACTCGTAACGGTCCGACTACAGGCACGTTAACACGGATCGGGGCACGGCTCAAGGCTGAAGTAATAGCTCAACTACTTGAGTCAAAAGCACTTAATCCTAACGTTAACCGGACAAGGGTGAGCCGAGGCGGACTCAAAGGTCCGCTTCTACACCAGTCGTGAGCACCTACCCGTCCCGCCACAGGATGAGTGCGTCCTCGACGGGATTGGAGTAGTAGTTTCGCCGGGTGCCCGCCACGTAGAACCCCAGTCGGTCGTACAGCCGTCGGGCGCCTTCATTCGACGCGCGGACCTCGAGCGTGGCCCGCCGCGCGCCGAGGTTGCGGGCTTCTGTCAGCACATGAAGCAGCAGAGCCGTGCCGATTCCGCGGCCGCGGAATTGCGGGCGCATGGCCACGTTGTTGATGTGAATCTCGTCGAACACCTGCCAGAACGCGCAAAAGCCGGCCACGTGGCAGTCCGGGGTCCGCACGACGAAGATGTGACAGACCGAGCGGTTCTGCAGCTCCCACGAATACATCTCCCGCGTCCAGGGATTGGTAAAGGACTCGTGCTCGACCTCGAGCACTCCGGCGAGATCGTCGTCCCCGCCCAGCGGTTCGATCCAATACGGCGTCATCGAACCCTGTGCTCGCGCGCCAGCTCCGCGTCGGGACGGCGGACATAGAGAGGACGAATCGCGTGCGGTGGGTGCAGCCCGGGGCGGGCGCCGGCCAGCTGCGCCACGGCGCCGGCCAGCCACGGCGACGCGGGGTCGGCAATGCGCGCCTGGTCGCCCAGAATCCGCAGGATCAGATCGCGGTAGGTACCGGCGCCGTCGCCGGCAAACACGATGGGGACTCGCGATTCGGACTCGGAGAGTCGGCGCCGGAGAGCATCGAGCACGTCTTCGGGACGGGCGACGAGAGGCGGCTCGACTTCATGCCCGTTCTCGTAGAGCGCGGCGTAAATCTCTCCGCGCCACGCGTCGACCCAGGTGGCGAGCCGAGCAGGTGTCGCTTCTGGCCTTGGTTCGTCTCCTGTGGCTTCCGGCCTCAGCCGGACGATCACATGCGCCAGCGCATCGAACCCTGACACGCCAATCAATGGTTTCCCTGTCGCGAAGGCGAGCCCCTGCATCGTGGCTATGCCGATGCGGAGGCCCGTGAACGATCCTGGTCCCGTGGCGACCGCGAACGCGTCGATCTCCGCCAGCGCAAGGCGCTCGTGCTCGAGCAGCGCGATGAGATCGCCGGGCAGCCGCTCTGCCTGCGGCGTCGACGCGTTACCCGCCTGCTCGCGCAGCACGGCGCCGTCGCGCGCGACCGCGCAGCTCGACGTTCGAGTCGTGGTGTCGAGAGCCAGGATCAGCACGGGTCTGAATGATAATGGTAGCCCGCTGCCCGCTGATGTCGTCCTCGACCACCACCGTCACCCCGGCCATGCGCCAGTATCTGGACGCGAAGCGCCAGTACCGCGACGCGCTCGTCTTCTTCCGGATGGGTGACTTCTACGAGCTGTTCTACGAGGACGCGCTCGTGGCGGCGCGCGCCCTCGATCTGACGCTGACGTCGCGCTCGAAGGATGCCGGCGGCAACGGCATCCCGATGTGCGGCGTGCCGTTCCATGCCGCGGACGGCTACCTGGCGAGGCTTGTGAAAAAGGGCTTCCGCGTCGCCGTCTGCGAGCAGGTGGAAGACCCGAGAAAGGCAAAGGGTCTGGTCAAGCGCGAAGTCGTGCGCGTCGTCTCGCCCGGGACCCTGACAGACGCGAACTACCTCGAGGCCAGGGAACCTGCGTTTCTGATGTCGATCGTGACGAGCCAGGACACGCTCGGTGTCGCCTTGCTCGACCTGTCGACCGGCGAGTTTACGACTGCCGAGTACCGCGGCGCCGACGGCCTCCAGGCGCTGGCGGATGAAATCGCCGTGCTGCGCCCGCGCGAGATCGTGCTGCCCGCCGAATCGAAGGCTGCCGAGAGGCTCCCTGAGATCACGCGGCTCCAGCTGCCGATCACCCACGCCGACGCCTGGAGCTTCGAGCCCGAGGCGGCACGCCGCACGCTGCTCGACCAGCTGAAGACGCATGGCCTCGAAGGGTTCGGCCTCGACGGCCACGTCGCAGCCGCGTCGGCTGCGGGGGGGCTGCTCGCCCATGTGCGTGACACACAGAAGGCAGACCTGGCGCACGTGCGCACCGTCTCCTACAAAACGAGCGCCGAGTGCCTCGTCATCGATCCGATTACGTTGAAGCACCTCGAAGTCGTCACCGGCAGCGAGGGCGGGCCGCAGGGGTCGCTGCTCCACGAGGTCGATCGCACGGTCACCGCGATGGGCGGCCGCCTTCTCCGCGCCTGGCTGCTGCGTCCGCTTTCTTCGCTCGAGCGCATTCGCGATCGCCTGGACGCCGTCGAGGATCTGGCCTTCCGCTCCACCGATCGCGCCAGGTTTCGCGAGACGCTGAAGACGGTCTCCGACCTCGAGCGTCTTCTCGCGCGCGCCGCGCTCGGCACCGCTGGCCCACGCGATCTCGTCTCGCTCAAGCAATCGATTGCCGCCGTCCCGCGGGTCAGGCTCGTGCTGGAGCCGGTCGAGGCGCCGCTGCTCCGGAGCCTCGTCGCCGAGCTCGACGATCTCACGGACGTGCGCGATCTCATCGATCGCACGATCATCGACGATCCTCCCGCGTTCGCCCGCGACGGCGGGTTCACGCGAGACGGCGTCGACCCGGAGCTCGACGATCTGAAAGGCATCAGCCGCTCGGGCCGTCAGGTCATCGCCGAGATGGAAGAGCGCGAGCGCGGCAGGACGGGTATCGGCTCGCTCAAGGTCCGCTTCAACCGCGTCTTCGGCTATTACATCGAGGTCTCGAAGGCGAACCTGCGCCACGTGCCGGACGACTATCACCGCAAGCAGACGATTGCCGGCGGCGAGCGCTTCACGACGCCCGCACTGAAGGAGTACGAGGAGAAGGTGCTCGGCGCCGACGAGCGGATTCTCGAGCGCGAGCTGGAGATCTTCGAGACGCTGCGCACCCGGGTCGCGGCGGAGGCCCCCCGCATCCAGGACACGGCGCGCGCCCTGGCCACGCTCGATGTGCTGGCCGCCCTGGCCGAGACCGCGGCCGTGGCCAACTTCACCAAGCCGCACGTCCACGATGGCGACGAGCTCCTCGTCACGGACGCTCGCCACCCGGTGGTGGAGCGCTTCGCGAGCGATCCGTTCGTGCCGAACGACATCGACCTGAACGGCAGCACCCGCCAGCTCGTGATCCTGACGGGGCCGAACATGGGCGGCAAGTCGACCTACCTTCGTCAGGCGGCGCTCATCCCGCTGCTGGCGCAGGCCGGGTCGTTCGTACCCGCGAAGGACGCAAAGGTGCCGATCGTCGATCGCATCTTCGCGCGCGTCGGCGCGTCGGACAACATCGCGCGCGGGCAATCCACGTTCATGGTGGAGATGCAGGAGACCTCCAACATCCTGCACGCCGCCTCGTCCCGGAGTCTCGTTGTCCTCGATGAGATCGGCCGCGGCACATCGACCTTCGACGGCTTGAGCATCGCGTGGGCAGTGGCCGAATACCTGGCCACCAACCCGAAAGCGCGGCCGAAAACGCTCTTTGCGACCCACTATCACGAGCTGACCGACCTGGCCGACGCGCTTCCGGGCGTGGTCAACGCACACGTGGCCGCGCGCGAGTGGAAGGAAGACATCATTTTTCTGCGGAAGATCGTTCCCGGTCGCTCGGACCGCAGCTACGGCATCCAGGTCGCACGCCTGGCGGGGCTTCCCGCCAGCGTGGTCGCGCGAGCGAAGGAGATACTGGGAGGCCTGGAGCGCGATGAGCTGTTCCGCGGCGGCCGGCCAACGCTGTCCGGCTCGGCAAGCGACGCTCGAACGGCCCAGCTTGGATTATTTGCCGCCCCGGTGGACACCGCCGATTCCGGACGCCATCATGAGATCCTGCAGCGTCTGAAAGAAGTGGACGTCGACGACACGACGCCGCGCCAGGCGCTCGAACTGCTCGCGGCATTCAAGAAGCTCGCTGAGAAGAAGGACTGAACAATGCTCAATGCGCAATGCCGAATGCCCAATCACAAAGGGTTCGGACGTGGTCGAAGGTTGCGGCATTGGGGTTTTTGCATTTCGCATGTTGCATTTTGCATTACGGCAGCGATCGGCTGCGGTGGTTCACAGGCAGCCGGAACCGAGTCGGATTACCTCCGCGTGATCATCCGCGCCTCCCCCAACAACCTCGATCCGCGCATCGGGACCGACGAGAACTCGCAGCGGGTGGCGCAACTCGTGTTCGGCCGCCTCATGGAGCTGTCGGAGGACTTCAGGGTCATCCCGCACCTGGCTGAGCGCCTCGACAACCCCGACCCGCTGACCTACATCGCGCACCTGCGCAGCGGCGTGAAGTTCCACGACGGCCATGAGCTGACCTCGAAAGACGTGGTCTATACGTTCGCGAGTTTTCTCGATCCCGACTTCATTTCGCCGCGCAAGGGCGCCTACCGCCAGCTGAAGTCGGTCACGGCCCTCGACGACTATCGGGTCGAGTTCAAGTTGAGCGAACCGTTTGCGGCCTTCCCGATGCAGCTGGTCATGCCCGTGGTGCCCGCCGGCGCGGGCGACTCGCTGCGCACGTTTCCGATCGGGACCGGGCCATATCGGTTCGTCAGCCACCAGGTGGACGACCAGGTGGTGCTGTCGGCGTTCGAGGGCTACTGGGACGGGCTCCCGCAGAACGCCGGCATCGTGTTGAAAGTCATCCCCGACGAGACGATGCGGGGGCTCGAGCTGCGGAAAGGGACCGTCGACCTCGTCGTCAACGACGTGCCGCCGGACATTGTTCATCAGCTCGAAAAGGATGGCCTGAAGGTCGCGCAGGCGCCTGGGGTCGACTACAACTACATCGGGTTCAACATGACGGACCCGGTGCTCGCTGACAGACGTGTGCGTCACGCGATCGGCTATGCCGTCGATCGCCAGGCGATCGTCGACTACCTGCGCCGCGGTCTCGCCACGCCTGCGATCGGCATCCTGGCGCCGATGGCGTGGGCGTTCGAGCCCTCCGTGCACCAGTTCACGCATGACGTGGCGCGCGCGAAGGCGCTGCTCGACGAAGCTGGTTATCGGGATCCTGACGGCGACGGCCCCGCGCCGCGGCTGCGGCTGACGCTGAAGACCTCGACGGACGAGTTCTTCCGGTTACAGGCGACCATTCTCCAGCAGGAT
>DATDHP010000435.1:0-8751 GCA_036521515.1 Vicinamibacterales bacterium | reverse complement strand
TCAGCTCGCGCTTCCTGCAGCGCGCGGCGCAGGTCTACCAGCGCGAGCCGTTGACGATCACGCCGGCCGCCGCCCGCTGGCTGAAGGCCCAGCCGTGGCCGGGCAACGTCCGCCAGCTGCGTCAGTGGATCGAACGCGCCGTGCTGGTCAGCACGCGCGACGCGCTCGGCATCGATGATTTCAAGGTCTCGGTGGACATGGACGCGCGTGAGGCCGCCGCCGACATCCTGCCGCCGGTCGGATCGATGACGATGGACGAGCTCGAGCGCGCGATGATCGAGAAGTCACTCAAGCATCATGGACGGAATCTGAGCAAGGTCGCGGAATCGCTCGGGCTGAGCCGCGCGGCGCTGTACCGCCGCCTCGAAAAGTACGAGATTCAGGTGTGACGCAGCGTGCCCGCTTCGTCGCCTACCTCGCGTGTCTGCACGTCCTGCTCGCAGCCGCCGGCGTTGCGCTCTTCCGGCAGAACACGCTCTGGCTGTTCGTCGTCGAAGGCGTGTTCGCGATCTCGTTGACGGTCGGAATCGCGCTGTCGCGCACCCTCTACCGGAACCTGCGGTTCGCACGCGAGGGGGCTCAGCTCGTTCGCGATCGCGACTTCACCTCGCGTCTCCTGCCGGTCGGGCAGCCGGAGGTCGACGATCTCATCAACATCTACAACCAGATGATCGACGGCCTGCGCAACGAGCGCACGCGCCTCCAGGAACAGCATCATTTCCTGAGCCACATTCTGCGCGTGTCGCCTTCCGGCATCGTCATCCTCGATTACGACCGGAAGATCGCGACCGTGAACCCGGCGGCGGAGCGGCTGGTCGGACGCGACGCAGCGGCGCTGGCCGGGCTTCGTCTCGATCAGCTCGGCTCATCACTCGGTCGAGCCCTGGCGGCGCTCGCGCCACACGCAACCACGGTGGTGTCCCCCACCGCCGCCCAGCGCGTGCGCTGCCACCATGGCACGTTCATCGACCGCGGCTTCCAGCGCAGCTTCCTGCTCGTCGAAGAGCTGACCGAGGAGCTGCGGCAGGCTGAGCGCGGCGCCTACGAGAAGCTGATTCGGGTGATGGCGCACGAGGTCAACAACTCGGTCACGGCCTCGAACTCGCTGCTCCATTCGTGTCTCACCTACAGCGCCGAGCTGGCGAAGGACAGTCGTCCCGATTTCGAGCATGCGCTCGGCGTCGTCATCGAGCGCACGAACCGGCTGAACCAGTTCATGCGCAGCTTCGCGGAAGTATTCAGGCTGCAGCCGCCGGCGAAGCAGCCCGAGGCCGTGGTGCCAGTGCTCGAACGGAACGTACGGCTGCTCAGCGCCAGACCGGATGCCGGCGACCTTTTGTGGCAATGGGACGTCGACGATCGCGCGCTCGCAGTGCACATGGATCGCGGGCAGATGGAGCAGGCGTTCCTGAACGTGTTGCAGAACGCCGTGGACGCGACAGGCGAGCGGGGCACGATCACCATCCGCGTGCGCTCGCAGAATGGCGGGCGGCCAGCGGTGATGATCGAGGATTCAGGGCCGGGGATCGCGCCAGAGGCACAGGCGAATCTGTTCACACCGTTCTTCAGCACCAAGCCGCACGGCCAGGGCATTGGCCTGACGCTCGTGCGGGAGATCCTCACAGGCCACGGATTCGACTATTCGCTCGAGCGGGTGCCTGGCGGACCAACCCGCTTCACGGTTCTCTTCTGAAGCGGCCAGATATCGTTCCTTCCGCCTGAAGGCGGAACCACAACAATCGGTTACTGTGGCTTCCGGCTTTAGCCGGAAGTAACCGGGCCGACCTGAAGGTCGGCCTCTACGAGCTCCGCTTGATTTCGTAGAGGCCGGTCTTCAGACCGGCCTGCATTAGAACGTGACGCTCACCGGCGCCGAGCAGGAGTTGAACGCGCCCGTCTCACACACCCTGTAGACGAATGTGGTGCCCGCCCTTCTCGTGACGTCGTCCCAGTGATAGCTGTCGTTGGCGGTCGTGGCGATCCGTACGCCGTTGCGGAACACGGCCACGGTTGCCGAGCGCACGTCAGTGTGCCAATAGAGGAAGACCTGGCGCCTGCCGTCCGACGGGTACGCCTTGGCGAACAGCGGAACGGTCACCGTATTGGGCGGGCCCGGCGGCGGCGCCTGGCAACTCGAGGCGGCACCGTTCATGATGACAGCGACGTTCTCCGTCTGGTGGTTCAGGACAGCCAGATCGGGACGCTGATCGTCGTTGAGGTCCGTCACCACGATGGCATTCGGCCGGGCGCCCACCAGGAGACGGCGCTGAACCGCGAAGGCGCCACTGCCCTGATTACGCAGGATGGCGACCTCGCGGGCATTGACGTGCGTCACGACCAGGTCCACTTTACTGTCCCCGTCGAGGTCGCTCGCCTCCAGACTCTCCGGCCCGTCTCCCGTTGCGAAGGTGGCTCGGGCTGGAAAGCTCCCGCTGCCGTCGTTGTACAACACGGTGACGTCATTGCTGTAGTGGTTTGCGGTGGCGATCTCGCGGTCGCTGTCGCCGTCGAGATCCGCGATGATCACGTCATGAGGATTGTCGCCAACGCCGTACACGACTGGCGCGCCATACGTCCCGTCGCCCGCGTTGTGCAGCACCGTCACCGTGGAAATGCCGATATTGATGAACGCGAGGTCGTTGTCGCTGTCCCCGTCGAGATCGCCAGTGGCGATGTCGGCAGAGGTATAGCCGGTGCCGAAGCTGCCGGTCTCCGTGAGCGCACCGGCGTCGTTCAGCAGCACCGTGGCCTGGAAACAGTTGCTGGTGGCCGCCACGTCGTTCACACGGTCGCCGTTCAGATCGCCCACGGCGACGTTCTTGACGAACGAACAGGCGGGAAAACTCTCCGGCGGTCCAAAGTATCCGGCGCCCAGGTTCCGGACGACCGAGACGAGACCGTTCAGCTCACCCGCGGCGACCACCAGGTCGGCGGCGCCGTCACCGTCCAGGTCACCAAGGGCAATGTCGCTCAGGCTCGGAATCCCCGGCCAGATGCCATCGCTCGTCGACGTCCACAGACGTTCGTGATTCACCGTCGTCGCAAAACATCCCGCGCCGTCGTTGACCAGCACGCGAAGATGTCCCTGCCTGTTGATCACCGCGAGGTCCGAGTCACCGTCACCGTCGAGATCTCCGCCCGTCATCGCTTCGGGGAGAGCGCCCGCGTTGTAGAACACAGCGGGTGACGGCGGGGATTGTGTGATTCCTTCCGCCTGGAGGACCGCAATCAGGGCGAGAACGTAACATGCACGTCGCATCGCGCCTCCTTTCGTACCGGGGAGAGACGACATGGACGTCGCAGCAACAGCTGTTCCCGCGTGAATGAGCGCTCGTTCTCAATGCATGTCGACGATCGTGACTCAGGCGGCCTTACGGCAGGCGTACGTCATTTCACGTTTGGTGCGATCACGGGCCGGCTGAAGCCGGCCCCCACGTCCATTCCGATCGCAAGGGCCGGCTTCAGCCGGCGCGACAGCATGGCGCCTTGTGCACCAGCGTGTCAGCCGCGTTCAGAACTCGACGAGCACTCCCACCCCGACGCGCCGTGGAAAGAGCGTGTCGGTGAATCCAGTCGCTTCGCCAGTCAGCGGGTAGATCGATCCGTTGGCCAGGCCGAGGTTGCTGCGATTGAACACGTTGAGCATCTCGCCGAAGAGCGTCAGGCGGCGGCCGAGGGACTCGAACGCCCGGTCGGCGCGGATATCCAGCCGCGCGTAGGCCGGAAGCCGCACCTGGTTGCGGGAGCTGCCCACGAAGAGGCGGCCATCACGAGCGACGAGATGCCCCGGAACTGGAAAGTTGCTGCCCACGCGGAAGGTTGCCCCTACGCTGGTACGCCGGGAGATGGCATACACGCCGGCGATGTTCATCGCGTGCCGCTGATCGAGGTCGGCCCAGTACGTCTCGTGGCGTTCGATGTCCGTGTACCGCGTCTTCCCGTACGAATAGGCCGCCCACCCCGACAGCCCGAGCGGCGCACGTCGATCCACCTGCAACTCGATTCCACTCGCGGATCCGCGCAGCACGTTTGCATAGGCCGCGTCGGCAGGCGGGCCGACGAGACGGCCCTCAACGAGCCTGGGACGGAGATCCGGCTCCCGCAGGATGTCGCGTTCCGCTCGGTTGAAGAACGTCGCCTGCCAGCGGACTGACGACGCGACCCGCCGTTCGAGTGACACGTCAACGTACCTCGCACCTTCGGGGCGCAGGCCACCCGCTCCCGCGCCTCCACGAACCTGGAGAAGCTCGGGAGGTTGATACGAGACACCGGCAGACGCGGTCAGCGCCCATTGCGGCCGGAACGACCACTCGCCGAGCACCCATCGTGAGGCAGTGCGATGCGGCAGAAGGGTGGAGCCGCTGACGCGAAGCCCGGGCGACAGCGTCAGCGTGGAGGTTACGGGCCACGTGACGTGCGCATAGGCAGAACGCGTCCACGAGGATCCTGAGAAGCTGTCCGTGCCCGCCTCTGCCGGCGGCACGTACTCCACGGCGGACCGTCCAACCTGGGCTCCCGTTTCCAGCAGCGCGCGACCGATGGGCCGTGTCACGTCGGCGCGATACGCGACCTCGCGGTCGCCGCCGCGCTCGACCTGCTGGCCTGCCTGGTCTTTGTTCAGGAAGTCGTGATTGACGATGTAGGCACGCTGGCGGAGCACCAGCGCGGCGCCGACGATCGAGCGCCACCCCAGGTTCACGACGGACGTGCGGTTGCTGCCCTCACCGAGCTCGTTCGGAACGCGATTGTCGTCGTCGTCGTCGTCATCGACTGAGGAGACGCCTCCAAGCAGGGTCACGGCAAGCTGCTGGCCCGGACGAACGTCGTACACGAGCTTTGCGGCGGTATCGGAAAATCCGAACGCCGTCCGCATTGCCGCCTCGTCCTGCATCGGCCACTCGAGATAGCTTTGGCGAGTGGCCACGAGCCACGATCCGCGATCGGAGCGCCCGATCGGCCCCTCGCCGACCACGGTTGCGTTGGGCCCGCCGATCGCGCCGCGCAGCTGGACGTCCGCGCGTGATCCTTCCCTGATGGCCAGATCGAGCTGGGCGCCGAGGCGATCGCTGTAGCGATGCGGATACGCGCCGGCCCGAAGCGTTGCCTCCTCGAGCACATGGCCCGTGAGCATCGCCACCGAGCCGGTTGTGCCGCGACCGTACGCGGTGTGGAACAGCCACGGCGTCGCGACGCCATCGACCACCACTTCGACGTGGCGAAACGGGCTGCCCCGCACGGCGAACTCGCTCCGGAAATCGTCGAGCGCGGCCACGCGCGGGAGCGCCTGCACCGTACGAAACAGATCGTCCCCAGTCGCGCCGTGCAGCGGCATCAGCTGGCCGCGCTCGATGGTCGTTTCGGAGGCGACACCGCGGACCTGCCGGGCCGGCCCCTGCCCGCTGACCGTTACGTGCTCGGTGTGCGTGCCGGGCCTGGGAGTGAGGGCGAGCGTCACCGCTGCGCTGCGTCCGCGCGCAACGGAGATCGTGCGCGCGGCAGCGTCGTAGCCGGCCGTGGACGCACGAATGGTCCTGGAACCGGGCTCCACGCCCCGCATGAGGAAACGGCCGTTGGCGTCGCTGCGGGCACCGAGCGTGGTGCCATCAACCTGCACGGGGACGGAGGAGAGCGGAGCCCCGGTGAACGCGTGCACGACGCGACCTTCAATCGCGCCAGTCGCGACGGCGGACGGTTCGGCGCCTGATTCCACGCTGGCCGGCTCCGCGCGCACCACCTGGATGATGCCGCCCGGACCTTCGCGCGCCCTGAGGCCGTGAGGCGCAAGCAGCTCGTCGAGCTGACGTCTCGGCGCGGACGAGCGCGGCTCGCTGCGAACGCGCAGGTCGGGCGTGACAATCGTTGACGTAAACACGACTCGCAGCCCTTCGGCCTGCAGCGCGCGCAGCGCGGCGCTCAAGGAGAGGCCGGCGAATCGGGAGCGCTCCTGGCCGAACGCGAGCGTGGCGCTGAGGGCGAGCACGGCAACCATCAGGATCGCCTTCACGCCTACCTCGCGGAGGAAAGCCTCGTCACGGTCAGCAATCCGTTCTCCAAACGGTGCGCGAGCCCGCTCGTTGTAATCGCCACCTCTACGGCGTCAGGAGGCTGCAGCCCGCTGACGGAACCATGCAGCACGATGGCCGAGGCGTCGCGAGCCAGCGCGGGATCGGCATACCGCACGCTCCAGCCATGTTCTCTCGAGAGCCGATCGAGAAACTCCGAGAGCGCGAGGCCTTCGATGTCGAGCGCGGGCGCCACGCTGGCCGTCCACTGCCAGTCGGGGCCGTGAGACGCGATCGGCCGGCTCACCGCCCGGTCCGCCGACATGGTGACCTCGGTACCCGCCTCTCCCGACACCAACCGCGTGCCGTTCCGCAACTCGACCTTGCCGGAACGGACCCGGACCCGCGTGGCCGCGTCCTGTACACGGATCTCGAACTGGGTGCCAACATCGCGCGCCGTCGCGATCGGGGTTCGGACCTCGAACCCCGCCGAGCCCGGGGCAGTGTCGACATACAAGGCGCCGGCGGCCAGGTCGATGACGTTTGCGGACAGCGGACGGGCGCGCGACGCGACATCGAACCGCACGGACGAGCCGTCGGCAAAGCGAAGAGCCACCCGCGCCCCGGCTGCCGTCTCGATCCATTCGCCGACGCGGATCGAATCCCCCGGCTGAAGGCGGGTGGCGGCTCGATCAACGCGTTCGACGACCGCGACCGGGGCGCCCGGTGCAATCGCGGCTCTCTCGGGCGTTACCGTGCGCCCGAGGACGAAGAGGGCCAGGAGAGCAGCCGAGACGAGCCCGGCGGCAGCCAGTGCGCGCCTGCGGACGGCGCGCCAGCGGGCACGGGCCTGCCAGTGTGCCCGGACGGTGCTCCGCACGCGAGCTGCGCGCATCGCAGGGACGGCTGGACGCGTTCCCGCCATGCGCAGCAGGCGCGCCGTCGCCTCCTCCTCAGCGAGGTCCGTCGGCGATGGCTGGTCGAGCGGGTCGCTCATGGCCGGCACTCACGAACGAGAATCCATGACGAAACGCCTCGCGCGCCCGGGTCAGCAGCGACTCGGCCGCCTTGTACCCCACGCCGAGGCGATAGGCAATCTCCTCCACCGAAAGCTCCTGGATGTACTTCCATTCGAGCACGTCGCCGTAACGGCCTGGCAGGTGATCGAGCGTCAGCTGCACGAGCCCGGACAGCTCCCGGCGCTGCAGCGCGGCCTCGGGGTCGTCGGCATCGGAGGCAGCCACCGTCTCGAGCGCGGCGCGTATCTCAGGGCTCTCGTCAAGGAGGGACACCTCCCGCGCCTGGCCTGCCCGTTCGAGCACGGTCGCGATGTCGCGTCGGCAGAGCGCGCACAGCCAGGTGATCAGCGCCGCCTCGCCCCTGTAGGTGTGAAGCCGATCGATCGCCCGGATGAGCACCCGCTGCACGGTTTCCTCTGCCGCATCCTCGTTCCCACCAAGCCGTGCGAGGGCGAACCGGTAGAGCCGCGGGAAGTAAGCGGCGAAGAACTCGTCGAATGCCGCTTCCTCGCCTGCGATCAGCCGCCGGGCCAGAGCCAGGTCGCTCATGGATACTCAAGCCGGCAGCAGGCAGCCGGCAGCAGGCCGCCCGCTAGAAACGAACTGTCTGGCGAACGCCGACGCCGCCCGGCCGCACGGACACGACCGGACCGGACCGCCCGCGCCCGGTGAGCAGGAGCACCGCCCCGAGGCTGGCGGCTGCGATGCCGCCGCCAATCATCGCCTTGTTCCCCCAGCCATCAGAGTCTTCGCCATCGTCGGAATCGTCGGAATCTTCGCCGTCATCCGGTCCCGACTCATCGTCACCGATCTCGACGCTGCCGAGGGTGGTCAGCACGCCGCCGCCGGCCAGCAGGGCCCACCCAGACCACCGGCGAGCGCGGCTTTGGGTCTCGTCACCCTGCTGCTGCGCTGCCGCCAGCTCGCGTCCTGCTTTCTCCACCGCTTCCTTCAGCGGTCCCGCCGACGCGCCGGCGGGCATCGTGAGCACCACGACGATCGCGATGAGCTTGTTCCACATCAAAGGCCTCCCTGCATTAGACAGGCAGCGGCCGATGGATCCTTCGATCAGGCGTGGGACGGATACACGGTCCGCGCGTCAATCGCCATCCGCACGCCGTTTCCGGGCCTCAGCGTGATCAGGGGACGCGGCTCGACCAGCTGTGGCGACGCCAGGTGCAGTCGGAACCGTTGCGCGAGCGTGGCGACGATGATGAGCGCTTCCGTCATCGCGAAGTGATTGCCGATGCACTGGCGAGGCCCGGCGCCAAAGGGGAGGTAGATGAACTTTGGGCGCGCCGCGGTGCGGGCAGGGCTGAAGCGCTCCGGGTCGAAGCGCTCCGGATCGTCCCAGTACTTCGGATGCCTGTGCATGACCCAGGGCACGACGAAGACGAGCCAGCCGCGCGGCAGATCGTACTCGCCGATCCGATCGGGCGCGAGCGCCGTGCGTGAGAATCCCCAGGCGGGCGGATACAAACGCATTGTCTCCTCGACGACCATTCGGGTGTACGTCAGGCGTTCCAGATCCTCGTAAGACGGCGCGCGCCCGCTCAGAACGGCATCGAGCTCGACTTCCAGCCGCCGCAGGACGTCCGGATGCTGCGCGAGCAGGTACCACGCCCAGGCCGTGGCCAACGCCGTTGTTTCGTGGCCGGCCAGGAAGATCGTCATGACCTCGTCACGAAGCTGTCGATCGGTCATGCCTTCGCCGGTGTCCGGGTCGCGCG
>DATDHP010000434.1:0-10369 GCA_036521515.1 Vicinamibacterales bacterium | reverse complement strand
ACGAAGTGACCGACCATCGCATGGTCGATGATGCCCTGCAGCCCGGCAATGACGTTCTGCAGCATCGTCGGCCACGCCAGCTTCCAGACGGCCGGGCCGATGGGCCCTTCGACGATCGACCGATCGAATTTCCGAGGTTTTGCCGCTGGACTGGCCACCGGAAATCGAGTTTATCAGGAACCACGTTCCTTCCGGCTGAAGCCGGAAGCCACAGCAGATGCTGAAGAACGCACGGCGACAGATGTGGCTTCCGGCTTCAGCCGGAAGAGAACGCCGAACATGAACACGAACTGAGAAGCAGAACCGGGAAGCGGGAACGAGGACGATCGTTCAAACGTCCAGCTCCTGCGCCTCTTCAGCTCTATCCATGATGAACCGGAAGCGGGCGGAGGCGTCCTTGCCCATCAGCTCGTTGATGACGCGGTCGGTGACGATCTGATCCGCGATGTCGACGCGCAGGAGGCGCCGCGTGCGCGGGTTCAGCGTCGTCTCCCACAGGACCTTGGGCATCATCTCGCCCAGGCCCTTGAACCTCGTGATCTCAGGGGCGCTCCGGCCGTTGCCGTGCAGCTTGAGCAGCCGATCGCGGTGGGCGTCGTCGAGCGCCCAGAACGTTTCCTTGCCGACATCGATGCGGTACAGCGGCGGCTGTGCCAGGAACACCTTGCCGCTCGCGATCAGCTGCGGCAGGTGGCGATAGATGAACGTGAGGAGCAGCGTCGCGATGTGATGACCGTCCGAGTCGGCGTCGGCGAGGATGATCACCTTGCCGTAACGAAGCTTGGCGAGGTCGAAGCTCTTGCCGAGACCGCAGCCCAGGGCCGTGACCAGGTCGGCGAGCTCCTTGTTTTCGAGCACCCTGGCCAGGACCATGCCTTCGGTGTTCATGACCTTGCCGCGAAGCGGGAGGATCGCCTGCTTTGCACGATCGCGCCCCTGCTTGGCGGACCCGCCCGCCGAATCCCCTTCCACGACGAACAGCTCGCTGTCTTCGCGCCCCGAGCCGGTGCAGTCGCTGAGCTTGCCCGGCAGGTTCAGCCGCCCCGAGGTGGCGGTCCTGCGCGACACTTCGGCCTGCGCGGCGCGGCTCGCCTCGCGGGCACGCGCGGCCAGGATGATGCGCGCGACGATCGACTCGGCGACGCTCCGGTTGTGATTGAGCCAGTGCTCGAGCGCCGGTCTCACGGCAGAGTCGAGCAGCGCCGGCATTTCGGGATTGTTCAGACGATCCTTCGTCTGCCCCTGGAACTGCGGCTCCGCGATGAACAGGCTGAGGATGCCGGTCAGCCCCTCGCGAATGTCCTCGGCGGTGAGCGTCACACCCTTCGGCGAGAGGTTGTGGGTGTCGATGTAGTTGCGAACCGCCTTGCCGAGCCCGGCTCGCAGGCCGTTTTCGTGCGTGCCCCCTGACGTTGTCGGGATCCCGTTGACGTAGCTCCGCACGTGTTCGTCGGTGGCCTCGGTCCATTGCAGGACCAGATCGAGTCGCGGGCCGCTCTCCCGCTCGAGCACGAACGGCGCGTCGTGCACTGGCTTCGCGCCGCGGTCGCCAACGATTTTTCTCAGGAAGTCGGACAGGCCTTCCTCGTGCTGGAAGACCTCCTTCGTCTTCTCCGCCTCGTTCTCGAACGTCACGCGGACGCCCTTATGGATGTAGCTGACGACCTCGAGTCGCTCGCGAATCGTGGCGGCGTCGAACTCGACCTTCGGGAAGATTGTCGGATCCGGGTGGAAGTAGACGGTGGTGCCCGTGCCGCGCGCCGCGCCTGCTTTCTTCAACGGCCCCGTCGGCTTGCCGCGTCTGAACGACATTTCCCACAGCGACCCGTCGCGCTTCACGGTGGCGCGTAGCTCGCTGGACAGCGCGTTCACCACGCTCGCTCCGACGCCGTGCAGTCCGCCCGCGGTCTTGTAGTTGCCCTGCTCGAACTTGCCGCCGGAGTGGAGCACCGTGAAGATGACTTCGAGCGCGCTCTTCTTCGTTTTCGGGTGCGTGTCTATCGGAATGCCGCGGCCGTCGTCCACGATCGTCATGGAGTTGCCATCCTGGTGCAACGTGACGGCGATGTTCGACGCGTAGCCGTTCATCGCCTCGTCAACGGCGTTGTCCAGGATCTCCCAGACCAGGTGGTGCAGTCCGGCGGTCCCGACTCCGCCGATGTACATGCCCGGCCGCTTGCGGACGGGCTCGAGCCCCTCGAGAACGGTGATGTCTTTCGCCGTGTAATTGTTCGCCATGCGTGACGCGTCTACTTAAAGTACCATCTCCGCCTGCAATTCGAGGTGACCAGATGCGGACCGCCGCGACGAACGCCGGAGGTCGCCACCAGTGACGTTTGGGAGGCTGCTGGGCTTCGGCGTCGCCTCCCTGGCTGTCCTGAGCGTTCTGAGCCTCGCTATGCTGCTTCGGCCGGACCCGCAACTGCAAACGCCCGGCGCCACGGGCGCCTCCACGCTCGCGCGCACGCTGAACAAGACCGCGCGTGACCGCGCCGATACGCCAGACATCGGCTGGGTCGTGACGAAAGCCACGTCAGCGCAATCCATGATGGTCGTCGAGGTTGACGCCGAACGGCTGGATGACGCAGGAGGCATTGCGATCCAGATCGTCGAGCCCGTGCGGTCGCGCGGCTACGACGAAATCCTCGTCTACGTCCGGCAGCCGGGCAGCAGGACTCGCACCGTGCGGCGCATTCAGTGGACACCGGGCGGCGGGTACGTGGAGAGCACGTACGCCGATCGCTGATGAGCGGCGCTCGTCGCAGTCAGAGCCACGGAGGCACGGAGACACGGAGGCATTTCCGGCCTATGTTTCTCCGTGACTCCGTGTCTCCGTGGCCCGTCGCGGTGGATACGACCTCTAGCCCCCCTCTAGCCCTTGTCGGCAGCGGCCGCGGGGTGCTTGCCGCGCGTCGCCTTGCGCCCGCGGGCGGGCTTCGCCGTTTTCGCCTTGCCGGTCCTTGCCGGTTTCGTCGCGTGTGCGCGATGGCCGCGCGCACCTTTCCTCGAAGGCGTGCCGTCGGGTTCGACGTCGGGCTGCGGCTCGTCTACCGGCTCGACATCCACGATTGGGCGTTCGTCTACGGGCTCGGCGAACACCGTGTCGAAGCTGGACGGCTCGGCCACCGACTCGACAGGCGCGTCGACCACGGCCGTGCCGGCCGCCGCCTCCTCCACCTCGGGGCCAGCCGCGACCTCAGACACTCCGGGCACGGATGCCGACACCGGTCCGCCGAGATGCTGGCCCGGAAACACACGCACGGCGCCTTGTCGATCGCGCTCGATTCGCAGGACGCCTTCCCTGGCCGCGGCCCGCAGCAGGTCCACCACGGTCGCGAAACCGTACTTGCGTTCGTCGAATCCTTCAATCGCCCCGCGCAGATACTGCTTCGCCTGCCGCACGTACATCGGCCAGCGGGGCGGCGTCGCGGTCAGCTCGAACGCCTGCTGCACGGCGTGAATGCCGTCCTGCATGCTCATCGGCGATGGCGGCAGCGAGTCGTCCTCGTCGACATCGACTTGTGGCGCGTCCGTATCAGGCGCGCTCTGCGCCGGCGGCGCTGCAACGGATCGCCCGGCGGGTGCGGCCTGGACGACAACGTCCGGGGGGTCCTCGCGCGATTCGACGAGCATGCTGCGGCCTGAGTGCTTCAGAGTGACCGCCCCCGTCTGCGCGACCTTCTCCATGAAGTCGCGGAAGCTGCCCGCGCCGTACTCGCGCTCCGAGAACGTCGAGTCGAGCTGGAGGAGGGTGCTCTTGAGCAGGCCGAGTTGTGGCGCGACCTCGCGCTCCGACAGCACCTTGAGCGCGCGCTTGACGAGCGGCAGCGCCTTCGAGATCTCACTGCTGGCGGTGGCGGCCGGTCGGCCGCCGCGCTCCGTGCTCCGGCCCCCGCGGCTGCCCACCAGGTTCTCGTAGGCGATGAACTCGTGGCAGTTCCGCTGCATGGTCACGCTCGTGAACTGGCGGCCGCCGACCACGATGACCTTGCGGCCGTACTGTTTGAGCTTCTCCACGAGGGAGATGAAGTCGCTGTCGCCGCCGACGATGACGAAGGCGTTGATGTGATCGTGGGTAAACGCCATTTCGAGGGCGTCGAGCGCCATGGTGATATCGGCGCCGTTCTTGTCGCCGCCCGGTGTCAGGTTGCGCTGCACCATGCGGATCGCATGCTGCGTGAGGTGGCGGCTGTAATCGCCGGCGCGTTTCCAGTCGCTGTAAGCGATCTTCGTGACGATCTCGCCGCGTTCCTTGATCGCTTCGAGCACGAGACCGATGTCGAACTGCCCGCCTATCGTGCTCTTCACGCCGATCTCGACGTTGTCGAAATCGATGAAGACGGCGATGCGGGTGCTGCGTGTGGCTTCTGTAACGTTCATTCGCAATCCGCCGCGCTGACGCGCGACTCGAGCTTCCGGGAAGCTGACAGATCGAGGATTGGTCGAAGGGCAGGATCCCGAAAGCTAAAAACGCAGGGCGGGCGTCAGCCGGCCCCGCGCAAACGGACCTTCGAAGGCCCGCCACATGGGCTGGACCTTCAGACCCGTCCACCAGTATATCCCTGTGGCTTCCGTTTCAGCCGGACGATCGCCAGGGTTACTCGCCTGACAAGGGCGGCGGGTTCTCCACGTCGTTCGGGATCACGCGCGTAAACTGCCCGCGCTGCAGCAGCTCGCGTCCCTTGCCGCCCCGCCCTGTCACGTCGTACTTGGTGGTGCTGATCGTCTGCTCACCGCCGCGACTCGTTTCGACGCGCAGGAGATCGCGATCGCCGGTCGAGGCAATGAACCCGAGGACCCTGTCGCTGGCGCCCGTGAGCCTGATGAGGATGACGCCCTTGCCCGGGCCGGAGAGGTAATTCACCTCGTCCGCGCGTACCAGGATGCCGTGCGCCTCCTGCGTAGCGGCAATGACGATCTCCGAGCCGCTGATCTTCGCCACGCCGACGGCTTCGACTCCCTCGGAGGGGCGCGCATAACGCCGGCCCGCACGCGTGCTCGCCTCGACGAACGGCTCGAGGCTGAAGCGCAGGCTGTAACCGTCGCTCGTCACCGCGAGCGCGTGCACGCGCGGCGGCTCGCCCTCCTTGCGGCTCTGGATATCGCCGGCGGCGCGCGGGTCCAGGCTGAACGCCGCGATGACACGTTCGCCATCCTTCAACTTGAACAGCTTCTGCACCGGCTCGCCGTAGCCCGTGGACGCCGGCACGTCGATGATGCGGGAGGTGTACGCCACGCCGAAGTTCGTGAAGAACACGACGGTCGCGCGGGTGCTCCCGGGGAGCACGGCCAGCACCGAGTCGCCCTCGCGCAACCGCGTCGTCGAGAGGTCGCGGACCTCCTTCTGCCGCTTCACCCAGCCGTCGCGCGACACGATGACGACGTTGTCCTCCTCGACGATGAAGTCGTCTGCGGTGAAGGCCACCTCCTCCGCCGACTCGATGCGCGTACGGCGCTTGTCGCTTCTGTCCGCATAGACCCTCTGGATCTCTTCGATCTCGTTCCGCACGACGTTCCAGCGGCCGTCCTCGTCCTTGAGGAGGCCGGTGATCTGGCGGGCACGTTTCCGCTTCTCCGTCAGCTCGTTCTGGATGACGAGGATCTCCAGCCTCGCCAGGCGATACAGCTTCAGTTCCAGGATGGCGTCGGTCTGCTCCGCGTCGAGGCCGAACCGCTTCATGATCTTCTCCGCCGAGTCCGCCTTCCCCTCCGACTTGCGGATGATCCTGATGATCTCGTCGAGCGCGT
This sequence comes from Vicinamibacterales bacterium, assembly GCA_036521515.1. Classification (GTDB taxonomy): domain Bacteria; phylum Acidobacteriota; class Vicinamibacteria; order Vicinamibacterales; family UBA2999; genus Gp6-AA40. The sequence goes on along the minus strand of DATDHP010000434.1, from coordinate 4,621 downwards.
CGAAGACCTTCTCGAACCCCTCGAGGATGTGCGTGCGCTTTTTCAGCGCCTCGAGCTCGTGCTCGAGACGCCGTGTGACGACCTCGAGCCTGAAGTTCAGGAAGTAACGAAGCATCGAATGGAGATCGAGGCGCTCGGGGCGGCCGACCTCGTCGTTCTCCGTCGGGACGAGGCAGGTGAGATTGACGGCGAAGTTCGTCTGGAGCGGCGTGTTCTTGAACAGATACGCCATCACCATGCGCACATCGGCGTCCTTCTTGACGTCCAGCGCAATGCGCACGTCGTCGGTGGACAGGTCCTTGACGTCCAGGAGCGGGGGCAGCTTGCGCGAGAGCACGATATCGCCGATCCGCTCGACGAGAGCCGCCTTGTTGACCGTGTACGGAATGCTCGTCACGTAGATGGTGCGGCCGCTGCGGCTCGATGGTCCCTCCTCCCATGTGGCGCGCAGACGGATGGTGCCCGAACCGGTCTTGGAGATCTCCTTCAGCTCCTCGGCCGTGTTGAGGATCTGTCCGCCTGTCGGGAAGTCCGGGCCCTTCACGTAGCGACAGAGCTGTGCGCTGCTCAGGTCCGGGTTGTCGAGCAGCTTGATGAGCGCCGTGGAGACTTCGCCCAGATTGTGCGGCGGAATATTAGTCGCCATCCCGACCGCGATCCCGGTCGTCCCGTTCACCAACAGGTTCGGGATCCGCGCCGGCAGCACGACAGGCTCCGTCTTCGTGCCGTCGTAGTTCGGACGGAAGTGCACCGTGCGCTGATCGATCTCCGTCAGCATCTCGTCGGAGATGCGCGCGAGCCGGCACTCCGTGTATCGCATCGCGGCGGCGCTGTCGCCGTCGAGCGACCCGAAGTTGCCCGAGCCGTCGATGAGCGGGTAGCGCAGTGAGAAGGCCTGCGCCATGCGGACGAGCGTTTCGTACAGGGCCGCGTCGCCGTGCGGGTGATAGCTGCCCATCACGTCGCCGACCACCTTGGCGCATTTGCGGTGCTTCGCGTCGGCCGTGAGGTTCTGCTGCCACATCGTGTACAGGATGCGGCGCTGCACCGGCTTGAGCCCGTCGCGCACGTCCGGCAGCGCGCGCGACGTGATCACGGAGAGCGCGTAGTTCAGGTACCGGCTCTGCGCCGCCTCGTGCAGCGCAACGCCGTCGGTCGACCCGCCCGTCGGTGGCGCAGCGGCCGGTGTCGGTTCAGGTGTTTCAGGAATGTCGAAGAGAGAAGGTGTGGCCTTGCGCTTCTTTGCCAAGAATCAGACTCCGCGTTCACCGCTGCCACGAACCACGGAGGCACAGAGACACAGAGAAAATCCCACAAAGCCTCTGTGTCTCTGTGGTTCGTCTCATCGTTTCAGCGAAACATCTTACCGGGGTTCATCCGGTTCTCCGGATCGAAGAGCCGCTTGATCGACTTCATGACCTCGACCGCCTCGCCGTGCTCCTCGGGCAAGTAGTCGATCTTGCCGATGCCGACGCCATGCTCGCCGGTGCAGGTGCCGCCCATCTCGAGCGCGCGATGCACGAGCCGCCCGTTGATCCGCGTCACCTCGGCCATCTCCGCCTCGTCGTCCGGATTGAGCGAGAAGATCAGGTGAAAGTTGCCGTCGCCGACGTGGCCGACGAGCGCCGCCGTCAACGCCGTTCCCTGCAGATCCTTTCTCGTTTCGAGTATGCACTCGGCGAGACGTGAGATGGGGACGCAGACATCGGTCGTCCACGCCTTGCCGCCAGGCCGGAGCGCGATCGCCGCAAAGAACGCGTTGTGCCGCGCATGCCATAGTTTCGAGCGCGCTTCGGTGGTCAGCGCCCACTGGAATCCAAGGGCGCCGTTGTCTGCTGCAATCTCCTCCGCGGAGCGAGCATTCTCCTCGACGCCTTCCTTGCTGGTGCCGTGGAACTCGAAGAACAGCGTCGGCTTCAGCGGGTAATTCGTGTGCGAATAGCGGTTCACCGCATCCAGCTGCACCTCGTCGAGCAGCTCGATGCGCGCGACCGGAACGCCGAGCTGGATCGTCGTGATCACCGTCCGCACCGCGCCTTCCATCGTCTCGAACGGGCAGACCGCGGCGGACACCGCCTCGGGGAAGCCATGCAACCGGACGGTGACCTCCGTAATCACGCCGAGCGTGCCTTCCGACCCCACGAAGAGCCGGGTCAGGTCGTAGCCAGCCGCCGACTTGCGCGCCCGCCCGCCCGTCCTGATCACGCGCCCGTCCGCCAGCACCACGGTCAGGCCGAGCACCGCTTCGCGCATCGTTCCGTAGCGGACCGCCGTCGTCCCGGACGCGCGTGTCGCCGCCATCCCCCCGATCGTGGCATCGGCGCCGGGGTCGACCCAGAAGTGCACGCCGGCGTTGGCGAGCGCCTTGTTGAGCTGACGATGGGTCACGCCGGCTTCGACAGTGGCGTCGAGATCCTCGACGTTGACACGCAGCACGCGGTTCATGCGCGACAGATCGATCGAGATCCCGCCGTTCAGGGCGTTGACGTGCCCTTCGAGCCCCGATCCGATCCCGAACGGCACGACCGGCGCCTTGTGGCGCGCCGCCGCCACCATCACGGCGCTCACCTCCTGCGTGCCGAGGGGAAACACCACGACGTCCGGAAGGCCAGGGGCATGATACGACTCGCCGTGACTGTGATTCTGGAGCTGCGTCGGGTTCGTCGTGCAGCGATCGCCGAGAATCGTTCGAAGATCGGCCAGCAGTGCGCCGAGGACGACTTCAGTCAGCACGGAACTCATCGACCGGATTGTATCTTGTAGGGATTGACATGCCCTCGTCAGCGGACCTGCAGGCGATTCGAGCGCACATTGCCGACACGCATCCGAAGCTGCACCGGATCGTACGGACGCGCTCGTTTAACGCGGCGGCAGGCGCGCTCGGCGGTGAACAGCTCACACGGGTGCCGCGCGGCTACCTGAAGGATCATCCAGCTGCGGATTACCTGCGATACCGGCAGTCTTGTTGTTTGTGTCGTCTCTGTGTCTCTGTGGTTTGTATTCAGGCGAACCGGGCAGCGGTCGGCAGCAGAGTCTCTGCGAGGTCTGCAGCAAAGCGGTCCGCGTCGGAGGGGCCGAGCCGCGAGCAGGTGACGCGGATAGCCGGGGCCGACTGCAGCCGGAACCGCTCCCCCGCCATCACGCCCCAACCGCGCTCCGCCAGCGCATTGACGACCGCGGCTTCCTGACGCACGGGAACCCAGACGTTGAAACCCGACCGGCCATGGGCCGCGATTCCCCGGGCGGCAAGCGCTGTCAGCAGCGCAGAACGCCGCTGCGCGTAAATCTCTGCGGCACGCGCAAGCAGACGTGCGCTCGACGGGTCGGACCAGAGCGACAACACGAGCTGCTGGAGGATGGTGCTGATCCAGCGTGCGCCGAGCGCCTGCCGCCCTTCCACACGCGCGATCGTCAGGTCGTCTCCGGCCAGCGCGGCGACGCGCAGGTCAGGTCCCAGGAACTTCGATGTCGAGCGGACGACCACCCAGTGTTTCGAGCTCGCCGCCAGCGTGATCGCCGGGGCGCCGGCAACCGGTCCCGCCGGATCGTTCTCGACCGTGAGCAGATCGCGCTTGCGGAGGAGCCGGCGCAGCTCGGCGGCGCGCTCGGCGGTAAACGCCGCGCCGGTGGGGTTCTGCGCACGCGGTGTCACGATGACAGCCCGCGCGCGGCGCAGCGCGTCGTCGAATGTCTCCGGAAGGGGCCCCTCGTCATCGACGCGATACGGCACCGTGCCGAACCCGGCCGCTGCCAGCAAATCGAGCACGCCGGGGAACGACGGGTCTTCCACGGCAACGGCGTCGCCCGGCCGAAGGTGCTCGCGCAGCACGCGGTCGACGCCATCCAGCGCGCCGCTCACCACCGTTGTCGCGGCGGCGGGAACGCCATCGGCGTCGAGCTCGGCGGCCAGGAAGGTCATCAGCGGCCGCAGTTCGGCGGACTCGCCATAGAGACGCGGTGTCGTGGCGACGGCGCGCAGGGCTCCCTGGAGCGCCGGCAGCAGCGCCGGATCCGGGTTGCCGCTCGCCAGGTCGATCAATCCCGAGGGGACAGCGGGTGCGCGCCTGGCCATCGGGAAGGGCGGAGCGGCGGTAATCCGGGTGCCGCGGCGACCGGAACCCGCGACCATGCCGCGCGCGCGAAGCGCCTTGTATGCGGCCGCCACGGTGGCCGGACTGAGCTTCAGCACTGATCCCAGGTCACGAACGGTCGGGAGTGCCGAGCCCGGCGCGAGCCGCCCCGCGTGCACCTCGTGTTCGATGGAGGCCACAAGCTCGGCCGCGGTGCGCCCGCGGATGCGTTGTTGTGTTGTCACATATTTAAGTTTGTACTATAACATTTGATACCATCGAGTGGACGACAATGAAGGCCGTGTCGCCTTCCGCCGGAAGCGCTTCAGACCCTGGCGCGGGCCGGATTTCCCCGGACCCCGCAGGCGAGTACCGCGACCGGCTCGGGCAGCGCCGGTCCACGCACCAGGCGTTGTCCGCACGCGACGCCCGCATGAGCTACGTGCGCCTCGTCGTTTTCGGCGTGTTCCTTCTCCTGCTGATCCTCGCGTGGCGCGGATCGCTGTCGTTCCAGTGGCTCGTGGCGCCGGTCGCGGTGTTCGGCTGGCTGC
>DATDHP010000433.1:0-5123 GCA_036521515.1 Vicinamibacterales bacterium | reverse complement strand
GGCACGGGCGCCGTCCACACGGCGCCCGGTCACGGCGCCGACGACTTCCTGACGGGCATCGAGTACGGCCTCGACATCTACGCGCCGGTCGGACCGGGCGGCCACTTCCTCGAGACGGTGGAGCTCTTTGGCGGGCAGCGTGTGTTCGACGCCAACCCGAAAATCGAGGACGCGCTCAAGGAGCGCGGCCGGCTGTGGCATCGTGAGACCTTCCTGCACCAGTACCCGCATTGCTGGCGGTGTCATAACGCGGTCGTCTTCCTGGCGACGTCGCAGTGGTTCGTGCGGCTGGACGGCGAGCCCGCCATCACCGGCGAGGACGGCGTCAGGCGTACGCTTCGCGCAGCGGCGCGCCACGCCATCGACGACGAGGTGAAATGGATTCCGTCCTGGGGCCGGGACCGCATCTTCAGCATGGTTTCGAGCCGGCCGGACTGGTGCATCTCCCGCCAGCGCGCGTGGGGCGTGCCCATCCCGGCGGTGGACTGCACGGCGTGCGGCGAGGCGCTGCTGACCACCGCGCTCGTCGAGAAGGCGGCGTCGGTCTTCGACGAGCATGGCGCCGACGCGTGGTACGAGCGGCCGATCGACGAGTTCCTGCCCGCCGGCCTGAGCTGCCCGTCGTGCGGCGGCACGTCGTTCGAGCGCGAGCGGGACATCCTCGACGTCTGGTTCGACTCCGGCTCGAGTCACGAAGCGGTGCTGCCGCGCTACGAGGATCTGAGCTGGCCGTGCGACATGTACCTCGAAGGGAGCGACCAGCATCGCGGCTGGTTTCAGAGCTCGCTGCTGGTGGCGCTGGCGACCCGCGGCCGCCCGCCGTTCCGCGAAGTGCTGACGCACGGCTTCCTCATCGACCTCGAAGGGCGCAAGATGTCGAAGTCGATCGGCAATGTCATCTCGCCGCAGGACGTCATCAAGGAGAGCGGCGCAGAGATTCTCCGCCTCTGGGTGGCGGCGAGCGACTACAGCGAGGAGCTGCGGGTCAGCAAGGAGATTCTCACGCGTGTCGTGGACACGTATCGAAAGCTGCGCAACACGTGCCGGATTCTCGTGGCCAACCTCTACGATTTCGACGCCGCGGCTGACCTGGTGCCCCTTGACCAGCTGGACACCGTGGATCGCTACGCCCTCGCCCGGTATGCCGATACGGCTGCACGCATCCTGCGCGCGTACGACGAATACGACTTCCCGACGGTGTACCAGGCGCTCAACACGCTGGCGACCGTGGACCTGAGCGCCTTCTACGTGGACGTGACCAAGGACCGGATGTATACGCTCGCGGCGCGCTCGCACCAGCGCCGCTCGACGCAGACGGCGATGTACCTGATCTGCGACGGGCTGGCCCGGCTGCTGGCGCCGATCCTTCCGGTAACGGCCGAGGATCTGTGGCGTCACCTGCCGGGATCGCGCTCCGCGTCGGTGCACCTCGAGGAGTTCCCCGAGATCGAGCGCTTCACCGACGCGGGGCTGCTGGTCGCCTGGGAGCGTCTGACGAAGGTGCGCGAGGAGGTCAACGCCGCGCTCGAGGCGAAGCGCAAGGAGAAGGTCATCGGGAACTCCCTTGGGGCCCGGGTGATCATCACCGCACGAGGTCCCGTGGGGCGGCTGCTCGAGGAGAACCGCGCGCTGCTTCCGATGCTCTTCATCGTGTCGAATCTGGCCCTCCACGTCGGTCCGGCCGACGAGGCCGATGAGGTCCGCGTGGACGTGGAAAAGGCGCCCGGGGTGAAGTGCGAGCGCTGCTGGCGGTACGTGCCGAGCATCAGGACCGAGCCGGACTGGGCGGGACTGTGCGACCGATGTGTCGACGCTCTCTTCCGGCTGAAGCCGGAAGCCACTGGCGCCCGCTGACGTGGCCGCCACGCGCCATCTCGAGCTGTGGATCGCTCTGATCGTCCTGGTGCTCGACCAGGTGACGAAGGCCATCGTGCGCAGCCAGTTCGCGCTGCACGACGCTGTGCCGGTGATTCCGGGGTTCTTCAACCTCACGCGCGTGCACAATACGGGCGCGGCGTTCGGGATGTTGAACAGCGTCAACTTTCCGTTCAAGACGGCGGCCCTGTCGGTGGTCGCCGCGGGAGCGTTGGCCGGCCTGGCATACTTTGCGGCGTCGCTGCCGGCCGCGCAGCGGCTGAGCCGCGTTGGGATTGCGCTGATCATCGGCGGCGCGGCAGGAAACCTGATCGACCGGATTGCGCTCGGCTATGTCACGGACTTCGTGGATGTGTACTGGCAGGGCTGGCACTTCTGGGCCTTCAACGTCGCCGACGCCGCGATTACGGTCGGCGTGGCGCTGATGATCCTCGACATGCTGGGAGTAGCGAAGCTCCGCCCGAAATCAACAGGCCAGGCATGAAAATCGACCCTCGGAGCTTCGCTACTATAAACTTGCTTCGCCTGCCACAGCTCAGGCTTCAGGAGATGTCTAGGCACCGTGTATCCAGAACTGTTTAGTCTCGGCCCTGTCACGCTCTACTCGTACGGCGTACTGCTCGCCGCCTCCTATCTCCTCGGCCTGTGGCTGGCGATGCGGCGCGCCCGGGCGTGGGGGCTCGATGCCAACCGCGTGCTCGACCTCGGCATCTACATCATCATCGCCGCGCTCATCGGCGCGAAGCTGCTGCTGCTGATCGTCGACTTCGAGCAGTTCCGCCAGTCGCCCGGTGAGCTGTTGTCGCTGGCGCGTTCCGGCGGCGTCTTCTACGGTGGCCTGATTCTGGCCGTGCTCGTGGCGTTCTGGTACATCCACAGGCACCGCCTGCCCTTCTGGACGACGTGCGACGTGTTTGCGCCTGGAATCGCGCTCGGGCACGTGACGGGACGGCTGGGCTGTTTTGCGGCCGGCTGCTGTTACGGCCGGCAGACCGACGTCTCATGGGCCGTGATCTTCACCAACCCGCAGGCCGCCGCGAACGTCGGGACGCCGCTGGGGATCCCGCTGCATCCCACGCAGCTCTACGAGGCCGGCGCCGAGCTGCTGATCCTCGGCCTGCTGCTGGGGACCGAGAAGAGGGGCCGGTATTTCGCCGGCCGCACCTTCTGGATGTACATGTTTCTCTACGCCGTATCGCGGTTCGTCATCGAGTTCTACCGCGGCGACCCGCGCGGAGAGCTCTTCGGGATGTCGACGTCGCAGGTGATCTCGGTGGTACTGGCACCCCTGAGCCTGGCAATGCTCATATGGCTGGCGCGCACGACACCCCAGACGCCGCAGCAGATGCAGCGCGGGCGCAAGGTCGCCGCTTGACGGGAGATCAACTCCCAACTCCCAAGCTATTCCCAATAACCGCATTTCGGTTGGAGGTTGGGAGGCGGGAGTTGGGAGTTGACACCGAGTCTCGCCGTGGCACCGAGGGAATTCAGAGTTCCGGCTGACTTCGAGGGCCAACGGCTCGACCGATTTCTGGTCTCGGTCCTGGCCGCGCACTCGCGGTCGCAAATCCAGCGGCTGATCGCCGACGGCCGCGTCGCGCTTCGTAGAGGCGGACCTTCAGGTCCGCCTATCGCTGGCGCCGCGCCAAGGGCCAATCTTGCCATGCGCGAAGGCGACACGGTCGCCATCGACATCCCGCCGCCCTCACCATCGGAGGTCGCGGGCGAAGCGCTGCCGCTCGAGATCCTCTACCAGGATCAGGATGTGGCCGTGCTGAACAAGCCGGCGGGGATGGTGGTGCATCCAGGCGCAGGACATGCCTCCGGGACCCTGGTGAATGCACTGCTGCATCACCTCGACGGCCTGAGCGGGATCGGGGGCGAGCTCCGGCCGGGCATCGTCCACCGGCTCGATCGCGGCACGTCGGGCGTGATGGTTGTGGCCAAGAACGACGCGGCCCACCAGGAGCTCGCGCGACAGTTCGAGGCACGCGAGGTCGAGAAGGAATACATTGCCCTCGTGTGGGGCATCGTCCAGGCGGGGCGGCGGATCGATGCGGCGATCGGCCGCGACCCGGCGAACCGGCAGAAGATGTCGGCACGCGCAAAGCATGCGCGCACCGCTGTGACGCGCATCACGCGAGCGCGGCCGCTGCGCGGCCTCACGTTGTGCCAGGTCGCGATCCATACCGGCCGCACGCACCAGATCCGCGTGCACCTGAGCGCCATCGGCCACCCGATCGTCGGCGATTCCGCGTACGGCGGCGTGCACCGGCGCGTCGCGGGTGACATACGCGCCGTGCTGCGGCTCGAGCGGCCTTTCCTCCACGCCGCGCGCCTCGCGTTCGCGCACCCGCGCGACCAGCGGCGCATGGAGTTCACCGCGCCGCTGCCGGACGACCTGATGGCCGTGCTGGACGATCTGCCTGGCTGGAAAGATGACGATGACTAAGCCGATTGTGCCGCGCGAGATCCGGAAGGTGTTCCAGGGGCGCATCTTCTCGGTGCAGATCGAGACCATCACGCTGCCGAAGGGCGGCGAGATGAAGGCCGAGATCGTCCGGCACCCCGGGTCGGTGGTCATCGTCCCGGTGACCGACGCCGGGGAGATCATCCTGGTTCGCCAGTATCGGCCGGCGATCGGGCGCTGGGCGTGGGAGCTGCCCGCGGGCACGCTCAAGGATGGCGAGGATCCGCAGCGAGCGGCCCTCCGCGAATGTCACGAGGAGATCGGCCTGATCACTGCCCGCCTGGAGCGTCTCGGCTCCTGCTTTCCAACGCCTGGCTATTGCGACGAGGAGATGCATTTCTTCCGCGCGGCAGGGCTGCGCCCGCCGGGCGCCGGCGACGAAGCCGCGCAGCCCGACGAGGACGAGGACATCGAGCCGCGGGCGTTCTCGATAGAGAGGTTGAAAGCAATGATCAAGTCGGGCGAGATTGTCGATTTGAAGACCGTCGCGGGACTGTCATTATTCGAGGCGGCCGCCACCCCGCCGAGCCACGGAGGCACGGAGACACGGAGAGCACTTTAAGGAAATTTCCTCCGTGCCTCCGTGTCTCCGTGGCTCGTGGCGGTGAAAGTCGCAGCCCGAAGACCTGGAGACTTCTCGGTGACGTCACTCACACAGCTCGAAACACCCGCCCTCCTGCTCGACCCGGTCCGGATGGACCGCAACATCGCGCGCATGCGCGAGCGGATGCGACGGCACGGGGTGACGCTCCGCCCCCACGTGAAGACCAACAAGTCA
>DATDHP010000432.1:0-3114 GCA_036521515.1 Vicinamibacterales bacterium | reverse complement strand
TGGCGTGAACTACCCCTGGTCCACCGACGGGAACACCATTTTCTACGGCTTGGACTTTGGTGCAAACGTCTGGGGATCGCATCTCGGGGTCTCCACGCGCCGCGCCGCGATTCAGCGCGACTTCGCGGAGATGGCGTCCCTTGGATTCAGGCTGGCGCGCTGGTTTGTCTTTTGTGACGGGCGCTCGGGCATTGTCTATGACGACCGCGGCCTGCCGCTCGGGCCGGATCCGCACCTCTTCACCGACCTCGATGCGGCGCTCGAGATCGCGCGCCAGGTGGGCATGGGGATCGACCTCGTGCTCTTCGACCACCGCTGGATGTTCGAGGGCGTGCGCGAGACGATTGCGGATCCGGTTACCGGGGATCTGCTCGAAGCGCGCCTGCCACAGGGGCGGGCGCGCGTGCTGCACTCGCCAGCAGGCCGCGACGCGCTGGTCGAGCGCCTGCTCGTGCCGTTGGTGCGCCGCTACGGTCCGCGCGGCGAGCGCGCGGACCTGGCGGGGCAGGTGCTGGCCTACGAATTCATGAACGAGCCCGACTTCATCATCGAGGAATGGGAGCGCGATCTCAGCTCCCACGTGGCCTGGCCGCTGTCGTTCGAGATCCTCGCGGCACTGGTGTCGCGCCTCAGCGACCTGGTGCACGAACACTCCTCCGCGCTCGCCACGCTGGGCGGCGCGCGCCTGCACAATCTCTGGGCATGGGACGACGATGCGCTTGGCCTGGACGTCGTGCAGGTGCACTCGTATCCCGACGTGCGTGACCCGGATCGCGAGGTCAACGTCTACGGGAAGCCTGCCGCGGCGCTCGGGGTGCGCCGCAGCGTCATCCTCGGCGAGTTTCCGGGCAACGCGCCGGAGCAGCACCCCGACGGCGCCTCGCCGCCGGAGACGACCCTCGAGGAGTATCTGGAATTCGCGGTGAGCGCCGGGTATTCGGGTGCGTGGCCGTGGAGCTTCAGCGGAACCGACGCGTATGGACGGCTGCCGGAGGCGCCGCTGCACGCCTTCGCGCGGCGGCATCCGGAGCTCGTCAATGCTCGAGCAATGACTCGATGAAGATGCCGCGGTGAATCGACATCTTCATTTGTCGATGTCAATCGTCACCGTAGAAGGCTCGCGCTGCTTCTGCAGCCGCGCGGCCACCTCCTCGGCGCGGCGCATGACGCGCAACACGTTCAGGCCCAGCGCCTTCCGCACATCCTCGTCCGGCCACCCATGGCGCAGCAGCTGCGCCGTCAGGGCAGGGTATTTCGAGACGTCCTCGAGGCCGGCGGGCACCGCGGTGATGCCGTCGAAGTCGCCGCCGATGCCGACGTGATCGGCGCCGGCAACCCTGCGAACGTGATCCATGTGGTTCGCCACGTCCGCGAGCGTCGCCTTCGGCTCCGCGGTAAGGAAGCCCGGCACGAACGTCACCATCACCATGCCGCCGTTCTCAGGCAGCAAGGCCAGCACGGTGTCCGGCACGTTGCGCCCGTGATCGCGCAGCGCCCGCGCGTCGGAATGCGAGAAGATCACCGGCGCCTCCGACACGCGGATGGCGTCTTCCATCGTCTGCGGCGACGTGTGGCTCAGGTCAACGAGCATGCCGAGGCGGTTCATCTCGCGCACGACCTCCTCGCCAAATTTCGACAATCCGCCCAGCCTGGGCTTGTCGGTCCCTGCGTCTGCCCATGGAGTGTTCGTGTTGTGCGTCAGCGTCATGTAGCGCGCGCCGAGCGCGTGGAACGTGCGCAGCGTCGCCAGCGAGTTGTCGATCGAATGGCCGCCCTCCATCCCGATGAGCGATGCAATGCGGCCGGCCTTGAAGATCCGCTCGACGTCCGCCGCCGTGAGTGCCAGCTCGAACGTATCGGGGTACTTCCGCATCATGCGATGGACGACGTCGATCTGATCGAGCGTCGCGCGCACGGCGGTCTGCCCTTGCATCGTTGCCGGCACGTAGACCGACCAGAACTGCCCGCCCACACCGCCGGCGCGGAGACGGGGAATGTCCGTGTGGATCTTCGGCTGCGAGACCCGGATGTCGAGCTTGTCGATGTCGCGCTCGGGGTTGTGCTCGCGCAGGGCCCACGGATAGTCGTTGTGGCCGTCGATGAGCGGGACCTGCGCGTGCAGCGCCCGCGCGCGCGTCAGCAGGTCGTTTTGCGCGTCGGTCACGGCCGACGTCACCGCCACGGCCAGCGCGAGCAGTACCAGTCGTCTGATCATCGAGGCGCTTTTGGGAGGCTGACGAGGTTGGCGAATTGGCGATACGCGCCGGGCACGCCAGCGTTGAGCTGCCGGAACCACGCGTAGGCCGTGTAGACGTAGTGGCCCTTTCCGACCTGCGCGTAGACCTCCGCGCCGCGCACCGGCGGCTCACCGGGATCGGCCGTCTCGACGAGCGGCGTGTAGCGCGCGTCGAACGAGCCCCAGGCGTACAAGTTGCGCTCCTGGACCCACCCGTTGAAATCGCTCTCGGTGATCCGGTTCGGGAACGTCAGCGCCGGGTGTTCCGGCGCGAGGATCCTCACCGGCGCGGTTTCGTCCGTGACGCGAACGTTGGCGGTCGCCGACGCGGGATAGGGCGGCAGCCCGCGCATCACGTAATCGGTCTGCTGATACTGGACGACCAGCGTGCCGCCGCGCTCCATGTACTGGATCAGCCGTGAATTGTTGGCCACGAACTCGGGCCGCGCCTCCGACGCGCGAATGCCGACCACGATCGTGTCGAATCGCGACAGGTCGCCGGTCGTGAGCGTCTCGTCGTCGATGAGCGTCACGTCGACACCAATCCGGCGAAGCGCGTCGGGCACCTGGTCACCGCTCCCCATGATGTAACCGACGCGCACCGGCGCCACCTTGAGATCGACCACCTGCGCCGCCGCCGTGGCGGGCCAGTACAAGCGATGCGTCTGAATGTGAGAGTAAGAGACAACCTGCACGTCGCGCGAGAACGTCGTCCCGTTCGCGGACGCCTCGGCCGTCACCTCGAGCGTGGCCGCCGTGCGGCCCGCCGGAGCGGTCACGCTGAACGAGGTCGACGTCCTGTCGCCCTTCGCCTTCAACGTGAACGGAGCGCTCGCCGGTGTCGACGTCCAACCCTTCGGCAGCCGCAGCTGCAGCAT
>DATDHP010000431.1:0-1723 GCA_036521515.1 Vicinamibacterales bacterium | reverse complement strand
TGGTGCTCATCGGGATGATCGTCGCGTTTGTCATCGCGTATCGCTCCAGCCCGCGCTAGGTCCGCGCCCGCAGCGTCCGCCGGACCGGCGTCTGCGTCTGTGTGAACGTAAACCCCGGCCACTGCAACGTGTCGCGGTCAGCCGTGGCGCGTGCTTTCAATTCCTTGTCATTGCCACTGAACATCGACGAGGGAATCACCGGCAGCTCGCTCGCCAGCGCGCGCAGGCGGTCACTGATTAACTGCGTCGTCAGGCTCGAACCGCCGGCGGGCGTAAGGTCGCCGCTGGTAATCAGCGCGGCGACTTCGCGGTAGAGATCCGGCCGCGCCGAGGCGAGGAGGGCGATCTTCATGTCGACAATCGCCCCGGCCCAGCCTTCGCGTGTCCCGAGGCCGGGGACAGCCGCAACCGATGCCAGCGGAACGGGTGGTGATTCCACCGGCACCGGCGCGGCCTCGACGGCCCGCGCGGCGTCGATGAGCGCACGGGCGCCGCTCGCATCGCCGGCCTGGGCGGCGGTGGTCGCCGCCTCGGCGAGACGCTGGCGTTCCATCGCCGCCACGCGATCAGCCTCGAGCTGCGCCTCCCGCTGCCGGCGCTCGGCCTCGAGCCGCGCCCGGCGGTCAATCTCGTCGAGTTCGCGCTTGCGCAGCGTGTAGCGCCGCGCCGCCGTCTCGCCCCCGGCCTTGACGTGCTGCATCACCCGCCGCTTCACGGCATAGACGCGATCGAGAAACGTCCGCACCGGCCGGATCGCCGGATCGAACAGCTCGTCGAGGAGCTGTTCGCGTTCCTTCGCGACGAGACTCTGCTGCCCAAGCCACGCGAGCTGGTGGGGCGTGTCGATCGCGACGGCGGCCATATCGTCGGCGAATTGCTGCGCGGTCCGTTCATAGGGTCCGATGAACGCTTCCAACTGCGTCACGTAGACATCGGCCGTCGGTGAGATGACGGGTTCACTGAGCACCGTCACCTCGAGCGACCGCACCGCCGGCACGGCATCCTCGTCCGGCAAGTCGAAGCCGGCGTCCTCGACATCCGGCAGGTCAAACAACGGATTCTCCGGCATGGGCACCGTCCATTCCGTGTCAGGGCTGGCATACGCCTTCTCAAGCGCCGCGCGAAAGTCGCTCGCATCGAGCGAGTCACCTCGATACACCTCGATCCCGTACGAACCGTCCTCGTCCAGGACGACGGCCCAGCGTTCGACGTCCACGGCGATGAGCTGCGGATATTGCTGATAGAGCGCATCTAGGTACGCGAGCGTCTGCAGATGCGCCAGCGACGTCTCACCGGTCTTGAGATCCAGCAGCACGACGCGCCGGCCGTCGACGGTGCACAGCCCATCGAGCCGCCCGACATAGGGCCGGCGCCGGGCCGGGGGGAGCCCGAGGTCACGCGAACAGACGACCGCTTCGCGGAGCAGCGGCTGCACGCGCCGCGTCGTGCAGAACCAGCGCCAGGCGTCGAGGCGCACGGCCACGTCGGCCGCGCACGCGGGCCCGCCATTCGGCCAGCCATTCGCCACGGCGGCGTGTACGGCCGTCCCGAGCGCAGCCTTGGCCGCAAGGACGTCAGGCGCGACACACGCGAAGCGATCGGGGTACGCGCGGTCGAGCACCTGCGTGACACTCGGCACCGGCCGGCCATCGAGACGATGCCGCCGCGTCTGCGCGTCGTACGCGACCCCGTCCAGCCACGAGGGAGTGGGCACCAGGGTGAT